>NZ_JAAFKD010000012.1:0-187877 GCF_013299165.1 Microcoleus sp. bin38.metabat.b11b12b14.051 | reverse complement strand
ACTACGAACCTTGACAGATTCTAGGTTTGTAGTGAGGACTTTAGTCCGCATCCATAGAAGAAGGACTAAAGTCCTGACTACGAACCTTGACAGATTCTAGGTTTGTAGTGAGGACTTTAGTCCGCATCCATAGAAGAAGGACTAAAGTCCTCACTACGAACCTTGACAGATTCTAGGTTTGTAGTGAGGACTTTAGTCCGCATCCATAGAAGAAGGACTAAAGTCCTCACTACGAACCTTTGTAGGTATGACTAATGACTCCGCATAATTAATTGCCAATTATAGCTGCAATTCGATCGCGCTCCAACTCTCTACCAATAATCACCAGCTTGGTTTGGCGGAGTTCCGAAGGTTGCCAAGGGCGATCGTAAAAACATTCTATACGATCGCCCACACCTTGCAACACCATCCGCATCGGTTTGTTGGGAACCGCCACAAACCCCTTAATCCGATAAATTTCTTCCTTCTGCATCAAGGATTGCAGCTTTTTCACCAAAGCTTCCGGTTCAAATTCGCGATCGGCAATAAAGAAAGTCGAGTTAATATCATCATCGTGCTCGTGTTCCTCTTCCGTGTCGTGGTGACTCGGGCGGGACTCCAAATCATCCTCAACCGCCGCATTAAATCCCAACAGCACATCGGGGTTAATTTCGCCACCCTTGCAAGGCACAATTTTCACACTCGGGCGCAACTCTTGCTGCAACCAGGTTTGAACTTTCTGGTGAGTTTCGGCATCTACGCGATCGACCTTCGTCAACAGTACCATATCGGCACAGGCCAACTGATCTTCAAACAATTCCTCGATCGGCGTTTCGTGATCCAAACTATCATCAGCCTCTCGCTGCGCCATCAAAGCATCGATATCGCCAACAAAAGTACCGCTAGCCACAGCCTCGCAATCAACAACCGCCACCACACCGTCAACAGTAGCGCCCGTGCGAATTTCCGGCCAGCGAAAAGCTTGAATCAAAGGCTTAGGAAGAGCCAGGCCCGAAGTCTCGATTAAGATACAATCAATTTGGTCTTTGCGCTTCAACAATTCCTGCATCGTCGGCAAAAATTCCTCTTGAACAGTGCAGCAAAGACAACCGTTTGTTAATTCTACAATATTGCTGGTGACAGTTTCTTCGTCATCGCAAACTTGGCAATCGCGCAGCAATTCACCGTCAATACCGATTTCGCCAAATTCATTAACCAAAACAGCAATGCGGCGGCCTTGATTGTTTTGCAACAAATGGCGAATTAAGGTAGTTTTGCCACTACCGAGAAAACCAGTAATAACTGTAACAGGAATCTTGTGCATTAAATTTTTTCTCAGGTTTAAATGTATGGTGTGCAACGCACACCATTCTTCAGTCCGCGGAGGCGGACTTTGTGTGTGTAGCAGCGGTTTCAACCGCCGACTCTGATCTTTGAATGTATGGTGTGCAAAGCACACCATTCTTCAGTCCGCGGAGGCGGACTTTGTGTGTGTAGCAGCGGTTTCAACCGCCGACTCTAATCTCTGATCTTTACTCTTCAGTCCGCGGAGGCGGACTTCGTTTGTGTAGCAGCGGTTTCAACCGCCGACTCTGATCTTTGTTTGACAAGAAGCGGTTTCAACCGCCGACTCTGATCTTTGTGTGTGTAGCAGCGGTTTCAACCGCCGACTCTTCTAAATGCACTCTCCTAAATGCACAACTCAACTCTAATTTCCCAGCGGCGGAATCTTCGCCAAAACGCCTTTCTTCAAAGCTTGAGGACGCTCAGCCCAAGGCAACAAACCATCCGGTTTAGCATAGTATTGACTCGCACATTCCAGTACAGCCTCGACGCTTTCCGGCTCATTCGCAGGCAAATCACCAAACAAATAAGTATACTTTCCAGCAGCAGCAAAAGACACGGCACAAGAGTGACTGCAAGCACTCATGCACTCAACTTCCCGAATATCAAATTTTTCTGAAAACTCCCAATCTTGAGCGAGTTTCAATAAATCTTCCATGAATTGTTGGCCGCCGCTTTTACCTTCGCGCTTGCCGTCTTTCCAAACACTAGCGCAAGCAGTGCAAACTAAAAGACAGTGTTTTGTGCGTACAGCCGTGTTAGTTCCATTCATCATCCATACCTCGTAGATGCGTTCAAAAGTGAGTTAGATATCGGCGGGCATTCTGACTTTAGAGGTGAAGGACTAAAGTCCTTACTACAAACCTCATTACAGTTGCGGGACAGCGCCGGACTTGCACCGAACTTTCCCCGTTTCCTCTGGCGGCTGCTCCCCGCTAGAACCGATCGCGAATTCAAATCCTACCACACTTGCCGCCCTTTGCCAAAAAAGTTATCTTGGTAATGGCGATTTTTAATATCTAGCTACATAAATTAACTCGGTTCGTAGTAAGGACTTTAGTCCTCTGATATTTCTGCGGACTGAAGTCCTTACTACGAACCTTATGAGCACTTTTCCCGACTTTTCTACACAGGGCTATCAAGTAACCCGCGAACTTGGATACAACAGTTTGGGCGGCCGCGTTACCTATTTTTAGGGAACTGGTATTAGCTTTTAGTTACATCCAGATTGCTTGAGCAACTGTACTGCGGATTCGCTTTAAATTTTCCATACCTATCTCTTTAAGCTTTAACAAAGACTCGTCGCTGGCTTCTACTAATTCTGACACCGTGAGGTATCCAGCAGCTTTCAATATATCAATTTTGCGCTCCGTGAGTCCATAAGGATATACGTGAGATTTTTTTAATTTGCTAATATCTTCCCTTAATATTAGCATTTCACCATGCTCAGGTAATTCAGGCAATTGAATTTTAAACAACTCACTTGTTTTGTGTAATTCTAAAGGCTCATTTCTCTCATTTTTTTCATTTAACCACCTAGTATAAATTTCATTGGTGACCCGAGCGCCACGAGTCTTTTCCAGCAATGTGCATAGATTCAAGCTATATCTTGTTCCTCGTCCTCTCGATTTCATTGCCCGTGAAACATCTCGAATTGAAATAAATCCAGTATATTCAAGTAGTTCTAACGGCTTTGATAGACGTTGTGCAATTTCTCTTAAAATAAGTACATTCTGCTTATTTTGCTTGCCAGCATCCTGAAATATTGATTCTGCAATCTCGGTTGCAGGATCGATCATTAGTGCATATATACCAAGTTTTGGCTTAAGCTCTTCAATCAATGGCCAATAGTAGTTACGGGCCAGGTAGATCAGTGTCTTTGTGATATTGGCGTAATTGATCTTACGTTTCTTACAGTTGTCAGACAGATTATTCCATGCAAATATAAATCCTCTCATATTTCCAAGTACAGCCCTTCCCATAAACCCCGCAACATTTTCTAAAGCAAATTGACCAGAGAAAGACTCTTCAGGAAGTCGCTCAGAAAACCTTTTTCTAATTATCTCGGCAAAGTTGGTATTATAGTCTTCTAGTTCATCATTTCTTGAAATATCGATCACCGTAGCATCATTATATACATCAAACCTTGTTCCAAAATTAGTAACTCCAGGGTAAATAGCAGCTTTACACGATATTACACTGCTCGATAAAGTCCGAAATATATCGAAAAACTCATGTAGCGGAGCTTCCCGACCAATGTGAGCCGCGTCATCAAATAAAATAACTATTCTTTTCCCAGATGCACTCGATAAACTAGATAATTCTCTCTGAAGTGATGTGATGTTTGGCAAAGCCTCAAACTCAGAGAGATTAGCTGCTTTAATAATTGTCCTATTTACGGCATCAATTATTAGCTGACTTAACATTTTTTCATACTTCTCACCTTCACTTCTGAGTAATTCAAGATGACGAAGACTGATGTATATGCCAAATGTAGAGCTTAGATTATTTTCAGGATACATTCTTCTTGATGCTTCTATCATAAGCGCACTTTTTCCGCTACCACGTGCCCCTTTTAATAAGACTGGGCCATGAGCAATCAAATTAGAAATAAAGCGCTGCTCTTGTTTTGAGAAATAATGCAGTTTCTCAAACTCTTCAGGCGAACAATCTTCTGCGGCTAAGATCAGCGATGTATTTTCATAAATAGTATTAACCATTAGAAAACTCCCATTTCTTGAATTTCTTGATAAGCTGCGATTGCTTCTGGAATATCGAGTTTATTTAGTGCATGACTGACAACAGAAACAATTAGTCCAAGGGTAGCGATATTACGAACAGTTTTCTCAATCAGCCGTCTAGTTGTTTCTCGATCCAAGGCTGAACTTAAAGGAATCACCAGTTCGTGATGTATTCCTTTTGAAAGTTGAGAGTATAGACTTGAAAACTCATTTAAAGTTTCATTATAGAATCTTTCAAAATCCTTTCTTCTAAGATCGGCTATCCATACATCCCCACTGACATCTTTGATTGCATCTAACATCTTGTCAAAGTTAGCAGACCATATTAGTTTCTTATAATAATCTCCAAGCAGAGCTCTAGTAGGGTTTTGCAGTGACTTATCAGCCCAAAGATCCGTAACTTTGTCCGCTAAAACATCACCTTGCCAACGTATAGACGACTTATTAGGCTTATCTATTTGATAATTGGGCTGTTTTTGACATTCCCTAAGTAAGAGGACTCTAAAAGGATCGAGCCTCGCAATTAGTGCGGTACATCCCAATTCCAGTATACTTCTCCCTAAAAATGGGGCAAATAATGAAATTTGGTTATCACTCAGGGATTCTAGTGTTACTAACTCTTTAACAACATTATCAATTGACGCGGACAAATGACTTAGCACCTCATCAATATCACCTCCATCAGAAACTACATTTCCACAGAGTAGTTTGGCTAATGCTGACTGATTGCTTACTGGCTCATCGGCACCTGATTCATTAGAACTCATTTTATTTTACGGCAACCCGATCGACAGCTTCCAAAATTTGTGCAATGCACACCTTACTGCTTGCAGGGTGCGCGCCGCACACCCTACAAACTACAAATTAAGCTGTTTCGTGTTGTTTGTGCCATGCCGGATGCCACAGCAATTCGGCAGTCGATCGCTTCTCGACCATTTCCTTGGTAATCTTACAGTCAGCAACATCCTTGCGAGAAGGCAACTCGTACATCACATCAAGCATTAACTCCTCCAAAATGCTGCGGAGAGCTCTCGCGCCGGTTTTGCGTCGATAGGCCTCTTGGGCGATCGCCCGCAGCGCATCCGGGTCAAATTCCAACTCCACGCTGTCCATCTTCAACAGCTTCTGATACTGCTTCACCAGCGCATTCCGGGGCTCAGTCAAAATCTGCATCAAAGCCGCCTCATCCAGCGGCGAAATCACCGTCACCACCGGAATCCGCCCGACAAACTCAGGAATTAAACCAAACTTGACTAAATCATCCGGCTGTACCTGCTGCAAAATATCAGCCGCCCGCTTATCCTTCGCGGGTAAAGTCGAGTTGCTTTCGGTTTCTGTCGGCTGAATAAAGCCCAAAGATTTTTTACCCAAACGCTGTTCAACTATTTTTTCTAAACCGACAAAAGCACCGCCACAAATAAATAGAATCTTGCTCGTGTCAACTTGAATAAAATCTTGGTAAGGATGTTTGCGGCCACCTTGCGGGGGCACGTTAACCACCGTTCCTTCCAACATTTTTAGCAGCGCTTGTTGCACTCCTTCTCCCGATACATCTCTGGTGATCGAAGTGTTTTCGCTTTTGCGAGCAATCTTGTCAATTTCGTCAATATAAATAATCCCGCGCTGTGCGGCTTCGACATCAAAATCAGACATTTGCAACAGGCGCAGCAAGATATTTTCTACATCGTCGCCGACATATCCAGCTTCTGTCAGCGTCGTCGCATCGGCTACTGCAAATGGGACTTCGAGCATTTGCGCCAAACTCTGCGCTAACAAGGTTTTGCCGCAACCTGTCGGCCCGACTAGCATGATGTTGGATTTTTGCAGTTCCACATCGCTGTCCGGGGCAGACTTGCCGCTGTCTTTGGCTTGGTCTACGCTCAAGCGCTTGTAATGGTTGTAAACTGCTACAGAAAGGACTTTTTTTGCTGAATGCTGGCCGATGACGTGGTTGTCTAAATGCTGTTTAATTTCTGTGGGTTTGGGAATTTGGGCTAGAACAATTTTCGATTTGTTCGATCGACCCTGGCGTTTCGTTCCTTGTCCCTGAGACTCTCGCACCTCTGACTGGGGAACCTGTTGACCAATTGTTTTGCTGGAGTCAAAAAACTCCTCTTCTAAAATTTCATTGCACAAATCAACGCATTCATCGCAAATGTAGACGCCGGGCCCAGCTATTAACTTGCGGACGTACTCCTGCGACTTGCCGCAAAAGGAGCATCTGAGATGGGAGTCATATTTGGACATATTTAGCCTCTTTCTTTACGGTTGCGGTTGCTTGTTTCGACTGGGGAGTTGCGCCGGATCGATCGATTCTCGCCCTAGAATGGTTTCCCGAGCGGACACCCAAGCCAGTCAGTCGATTTTAGATTTTAGATTTTAGATTTTAGATTTTAGATTTACTCCACGGATAAATTTTGGAGGTTGAACCTTCGTCTAAAACTTAGGGCTCTACACGAGTTAAGTCAGGGGGTTGTCTCAATTTTTTGCCTGATCAAGCTTGGCGTTCTCTATTTCTAAGTTAACACTTTTGAGGCATGACTCATTAGTCATTACTCATGCGACCAAATTTTAATTTTTTATTTTCCCTGGTAGTAAAGCTGCACTGGCTTACCATTTTTTGTATTCCAAAAATTTTCCCGACATAATTATTTTCACTCGATCGCCTTTTGGGTCGGCTTCTTTCTCGACATCCAAAGTAAAGTCGATCGCACTCATAATCCCGTCACCAAATTTTTCATGGATCACTGCTTTGAGTGGCATCCCGTACACCTGCATAATTTCATAGAATCGATAAATCAGCGGGTCAACTGGAACTGCTGCATCCAAAGAACCTTTTAGCGGAGGTTCGCAGAGCACCGCAGCCGTCTCGCTATCCAATCCCAAAGCCGAGACAATTTTTTCGGCTTCATCGACCGATGCAGTAGCTTGACGGTAAATAACCGCCGCAATCCAAACTTCATCACGACCCAAAACTTTTTCCAATTCTGCAAAACTAATTCCCTTAGCTTTTTTAGCAGCTAAAAGCTTTTCCGTTATTTCACAAATTGCCATTAAATATTCTCCAACTTACTGCCCTGCTAGATGGGAAATTTGTATCATATTTTGGTAAACTTGTCAATAGCAAACTCACAAAAAAAACAGCATCTATCCCTCGCAACTTTAGTAAAAGCTGGTCTTGTTAATCCGCCCAACTTGCAACAGATCGCTCCCCAAATAACTGATATAGCAATCGCCACAGCGGTGAGGACATAAATAACCTCATGAATAGAGCCCCTCGTCCATAGCAGAAACGGTTTGATTTTCTTTCTCTGCAACTGTCAACTGTCCACTGTCAACTGTCCACTGCTATAAAAGCCCTGCGGCAATGGTACAGTTGGCAGTATATGTAGTGCAAATTACACAAACCCAGGCATTCGGCAACAGGCAAGCCTGCCTCCATTCGACGGTGCCAGCCTCAGGCACGGGTGGCAATATCCCACAGCTAAGACCCCTTTACCCCTCACAACCTAGGACTGACAAAAGTATGGAGATTCAGACCAAAGACTACACCATTGAGTACGATCGCGCTACTCAAACAATCACCTGCTGCGGCTCGTTCCGGCTCAGCCAGACGGAAGAATACGCCCCGATCGTCGATCTGCTCAACAGCGTTGCTGACTCCTCGCCAAACACAATTACTCTAGACTTGCGAAAGCTAGAATTTTTAAACAGTTCGGGAATTAATATTGTCTCGAAATTTGTGATCAAAGTGCGCCAGCAAAAGAATATTCAAATCGCCGTCAAAGGCTCTAAAGAGATACCCTGGCAGGGAAAATCGCTGAAGAACTTGCAGCGGCTGATGCCTTCCTTGCACTTAGAATTGGAATAAAAAATCGCAAAATGTAACGGTGAGTCCCCGAAAAAGTCCGGGCAGGAGCATGAGGGCGGCTGAAGTGAAGGGGAATAAGTCATAGTTAAGCAAGCACCAAACCGTCAAAAACTTCAGTACCGACTAAAAAATACCAATTCTCAATTGCTATGCAGGAAGAACCATCAAGAGAACAGCTACTTTTGGACGTTCAGCGACTGAGTGCAGAACTTGAAAACTTGAAGCGCGAAAAGGTAGATCTAGAAATTTTGCTGGAGACTACCACCGAACATTCGGATACCATGGAAGCTCACTTGCTCTCTCAAGCTGAGTTGGCCGTGCGCGAAAGCGAAGAGCAGTTTCGGGCGATCGCCTCGGCAACTCCGGTACCGATAGTGGTCTCTCGCCTCTGTGACGGCTTAATTCTGTATGCAAACGTTAAATCGGCTTCTCTCCTGAACATAGCTGTGGAAGAATTGATCGGCTCTCGCACCCCAGACTTTTATTTGAATCCGAGCGATCGCCCAAATGTACTAGAAGCCCTCGCCAAAGATGGATACCTTCAAGACTACGAACTTCAGTGCAAAAAGTCAGACGGTACCCCTTTCTGGGCAACAATCTCGGTTCAGCGGCTGCTGTTCAAAGGTGAGGCGGCGACATTATGCGCTTTGTACGACCTCACCCAGCGCAAGCAAGCAGAACAAACCCTCCAAGAAAGCGAACATCGCCTCCGCCGTCAGAGTCTGGCTTTGTTGCAGCTAGGCCGGCAGAGGACTCTCAACAGCGGTGCGCTAAATGCCGGAATTCGCGAAATTACCGAGGCGGCCGCTCGCACTTTGGAAGTCGAAAAAGTCAGCGTCTGGCTTTACAACCATTTCAGATTTGGCACTCGCCACCAGAGCGAACCTCAGCTCAATTTTACCCACAGAGCGATCGCCCAAAACCAAACAGAGTCAATCGATACAGAGACACCCGCCCGAGAGCCACACCAGGGGCTGAATCATTCTAAGTTTAAAATCCCCAACCTCAAATTAGTTTGTATCGACTTGTACGATCGCACCCACGAGAATCATTTGAGCCGCCAGCAAATATCCGGAGGCGATTTACAATTTTCCGCTGTCGGTGCCCAAGGCGACACACCGGGCGAAAACTCTTCTGAGGAAAATCCTTTACCACCAGCGCCCAACCCTCAAAAGTCCAGCGAAACTCATTTGTGCCACTTATCTTCGGTAGAGGAACATTCCGCTGTACTGCCGAATCAGAGCAAGCCAAATTCATCGATCTTAAATGTAGCAATTAGGCTCGGCGGTCAGATCGTGGGCATCCTCTCTGTCGAACATATCGGCGCGCCCCGCCAGTGGGCTCTGGAGGAGCGCACCTTCGCAGATTCCTTAGCAAACTTGGTAGCACTGGCGATCGAAGGATTTGAAAGACAGCGCGCTCAGGAAGCACTCTCCAAAGCCAAAGCCCAGCTAGAGATGACCGTCGATCAGCGCACCGCTCAACTCACCGCCGCCAACAAACTGCTCCGCATCGAAATTGCCGAGCGCAAAAAAGCCGAAATAGCCTTACAAGAAGCCTTACACAAAGCTGAAGCAGCATCCAGAGCAAAAAGCACTTTTTTAGCCAATATGAGCCACGAGCTGCGGACGCCGCTCAACGCGATTATCGGTTACAGCGAAATGCTAGAAGAAGAAGCACTGGAATCCGGACTCGAAGACATCATTCCCGACACCCAAAAAATTCGTAACGCCGGCAGGCACTTGCTGACTTTAATTAACGATATTCTCGATCTTTCTAAGATAGAAGCTGGTCGGATGGAGCTTTACTTAGAACCTTTTGATCTGACCAATTTAATAGAAGAAGTCGTGACAACTTTGCACCCTTTGGTTGAAAAAAATCACAATCAATTGCAAGTTTCTTGCTCTCCTAGTTTGGGAGTGATGTATGCCGATTTGACTAAAGTCCGACAAATTTTGTTCAATTTGATCTCGAATGCCCTGAAGTTTACTGAAAGTGGAACAGTGCTGCTGGGTGCGACTCGGGAACTAGCAGGCGGCAGCGATTGGGTTTATTTGCAGGTATCTGATACGGGCATTGGAATGTCTGCTGGGCAGCAGCAGAGTTTGTTTCAACCTTTTATGCAAGGAGATGCTTCTACTACTCGCAAGTACGGCGGCACCGGTTTGGGATTGGCAATCAGCCGCTTGTTTTGTCAGATGATGGGCGGCGATATTACTATTGAAAGTCAGTTGGGTGTTGGCTCTACTTTTACTGTTAAATTAAAAGCTCAAGTTGATATTAGTTAGAAACAAGTTGCGCTGCGGATTTTATAACTATTTTAACGACTAATGGAATACCTATAGCAGTTCTCACAAAGATGAGGTACAGGTTCTGATTTTAGATTTGAGATTTGAGATTTGAGATTTGAGATTGGGGGATTGAGGGATTGAGGGATTAATTGGTTAATACCTCATCTTTCTGAGAACTGCTATATTACCAATGACCTATTACCAATGACCTAAGCTGTCACGCATTTAAATTGCATATTCGGGACGCTGCTGGGAGCAACGTACCACAAGACTTTGATTATTTCTTGACATACAGTTTAAATGCCGCAACAGCTTATTAGCAAGAATAATGGGTTTAATGCCTCTTCCCTATAAGGCGAAATAAAACAAAATTATTCAGTGTTTGAATCCTCTGACTTTAAACCAGAGGTAGCCCTCAAGCGTCAAGCGGTCAACTGTCCTTTCGTCCCAGGTCAACTGAATGAACTGTGACACCGATCGCGCTTGACCTCTGTTGCCCATCACACATTAACATTTTTTCCCAGCATAAAATACGTTTACGATCCCAAAATTGTACCGCCACCAAGATACGGCACCTCAGTGGCTTCACCAGCCGCACCTCAACCTCATTAATTAAGGGGGGGCGGGGGATTGCTTATAGAAAGGCAATTTGCTACAAATCGTATTATGGTTGCCAACCAGTAGAAAGCAAAAGTTAACAGGAAATCAGGGATTATCAAAGGTATCACAAGGAAAAAAACAGAACCGGTGCCTTTTGCAAAATTCTTTGGCTCTTGAAACTGCTGCCTCTACTGCCTCGATCGCAATGCGGCCTTCATCAGGGGGCAAATTCTCAGAATCAAAGGAGTGCATCTCGACATGATTAAACCTTGCAGTCAACCGCTAAAAACCAATCCTTTCACTTGCCATCGCGATCCTGCTACAGGGAGGTGGACTACTGTAGTTACAAGCGTTCAGAATGATTCCCAAACAGACTCTAGTTTGAAGGCAAAATCCGCAGGCGAAAACCTAGGTAAAGTAGAAACAAGCGTTTCTGCTTCGCCGGCTGTCTCGCTGCCGAAAAAACGCCCTTTCTCTTCCTTACCGAACTTTAAAAAGCTTGCTAAAAAATCTGTTGTTATTCTCAGCAGGTAGCTCTTGCAGGGGCTAATCTAATTTCCACGGTTAGTCCCGGGCGATCGCCCAACCAACAAAATTAAGTTATCCATAGCATAAATTGCCAAAAACCGATATACTGGCAGAAAACTTTCTCCTTCAAGATCCGTGAAGTATTTGCTCGATCGCTTAGTCCAATTTGTCTGGACAGACCGACCAATTCGCCAGCGGGGAACAGTCATCGTTGCTATTCCCGTGATATTTTTATTTGCTTCGCTGATTGCCATTGCATCGCTGCGCAATAGTGCCATACAAGTAAGAAGACAAATAGATGCTAATAAGGCAATACTTCACCAAACTAACCGTTTGTTAACCACGGTGGTAGATGCCGAAACGGGTATTCGCGGTTACGGGTTGACGAAGCGTCGCGATTTTTTAGAACCATACTTAGAATCACAGAAAAGCTTGCCTCCGCTGCTGGCTAAACTCGAAGTGGCGGTGCGAGAAAATCAACACCAAGTTCCTGGATTTGAACAAATTAAAAAAAGTACCGAAGACCAAATAAAATTTTTACAAAATAGTTTGAAGAAGCTGGACAATTCGGCAACCCAAGTGCGATCGCCAGAAACAACTCAGCTTTTCGTTGAAGGCAAATTGAAGATGGATCGGCTGCGCGATAAAATTGATGCGTTTGCCGGTGGAGGCGAAGCCTATCAGAAAGCATTAGAAAGACGAATACGGCTGTTGATTGATTTAACTAATTTCGTGCAATTTGCGGGTGTGATTTGCGGCTTTTTGGGTGCAGTGGCTTCCTGGTATTTATTTAATAGTTTAGAGCAGGAATTGAGTAAGCGCCAAGGAGGATTGGAAGAAAGTAAAACTCGCATTCAAGCTGTGGTAGACAATGCGGCTGACGGGATTATTACTTTGGACGAAGCGGGAAAAATTGAGTCTTTTAATGCGGCAGCAGAACGGATTTTTGGTCATAAAGCCGATCGCATAATTGGCTCGAACTTACGCCGGCTGATAGCTCAACCGCACCCGGACAGCAGCACGGGGGATTATTCGATCGAATATTTTGCATTAAATCCGGATGCTAAGCTGAAGACTTACCAGCAAGAAACTGTCGGAGTCCACAGCGACGGCACCAAGTTTCCCATGGAGTTGGCGCTGAGCGAAATGCGTCTGGCAAATCAATGCTTATTTATTGCGATTTGCCGCGATGCGACTGGACGGAAACAAGCTGAGGAAACTCTCCGCAAGCAAGCGCAAATGCTGGATTTGGCAAACGATACGATCGCGGTACTCGACTTGAACGGGGTGATTTCTTATTGGAATTTGGGGGCGAAGTGGCTCTACGGGTGGCGGAAGTCGCAAGCAATCGGAAAAAATATTCACGAGCTTTTGCGAACAGAATGGACGCAGCCTTTGGAGGAAATTCAAAAAATGTTTGTCGAGCAGGGCTATTGGCAAGGGGAACTGGTACGCACCAAGGAAGACGGCACAAAAATCACGGTGGCGAGTCGGTGGACTTTGCAGCGCGACGAGCAAGATCGACCCCAGGCTATTTTGGAAATTAGCAACGATATTAGCGATCGCAAGCGCTCAGAAATTGCGTTAGCCGAAAGCGCGCAGCGGTTTCGCGATACTTTTGAACAAGCCGCAGTCGGCATGGCTCAAGCGAGTATGGATGGCAAGTTGCTGTTAGTCAATCAAAAACTTTGCGAAATTGTGGGCTACAGCCGCCAAGAATTGATGGCTAAAAAATTTCAGGAGATTACTTTTGGCGAAGATTTAGGACAAGAATTGGAACTTTTGCACCAATTGCTAGCAGGAGAAATTGATAATTACTGTATAGAAAAGCGCTATGTCTGCAAAGATGGAGAGTTAGTGTGGGTTAACTTGACAGTTTCGGTGCTGCGAGAACAAAATGGCAGTCAATTTCTGATGGGCGTGATCGAAGATATCAGCAAACGCCAAGAAGCTGAGGAATCGCTCAGGTTGCGTGCACAAGAATTGACTTGGACAGCGAAATCGCTGGCTCAAAGCATGAATGTTGTCAGAAAGCGCAATCAAGAATTAGACCAGTTTGCTTATGTGGTTTCTCACGATTTGAAAGCGCCGCTGCGGGCGATCGCCAATCTCAGCAGTTGGATAGAAGAAGACCTCAGCGAATCGATGACAGAGGATACTCTGCACCAAATGAACCTGCTGCGCGGCAGAGTTCACCGCATGGAAGCTTTGATTGAGGGACTGCTGCAATATTCCCGCGTCGGACGCATTCAAGTAGCTTCAGAAACCGTAAAAGTTGAGAAGTTATTAGCAGAAATTATTGATTCGTTGGCGCCGCCGTCGGGATTTGAGGTAAAAGTTGAACCGGGAATGCCAACTTTTGTGACCGAAAGATTGCCGTTGCAGCAGGTTTTTGCAAATTTAATTAGCAACGGCATCAAACACAATAGAAGTGCCTCGGGTTACGTCAACATATCGGTTAAAGAGTTAGATGATTTTTACGAGTTTTCTGTTGCCGATGATGGGCCTGGCATTGCTGCTCAATATCATGATAAAGTTTTTGTGATTTTTCAGACTTTGGAAGCTCGTGATAAAGTTGAAAATACTGGCATTGGTTTGTCGCTGGTGAAGAAGATTGTCGAAGGCCAAGGCGGCACGATTTCTCTGGAATCGGCCGAAGGTGAGGGAGCAACTTTTCGGTTTACTTGGCCGAAGCAATCTATTAGCAAAGAGGGAAAGTAAGGGAAAGGGCAGAGCAAATTCCGGTGACATCGGAATTATACCGGAGTGCGACGTGCAGTGCGATCGCTCGATCGCACTGCACGTCGCAAGACCCCCATAGCGACTGTTTAAACGGCATCGCAGCGGATTTCAATGATAAATCCATCGGGATCGTAAAAGTAAATGCCGCGTCCTGTCGCGCGCGTGACGGGGCCGCTGTCGATCGCAATTTGATTTGACTTTAGCACTTCGATCGCGCGATCGAACAAATCCGGGTCGATATCAAAAGCCAAGTGGTTAGCGCGAGTAAAAGCCTGCTGGGGGTCTGGGTTTGGCGGTTCCAAGTCCGGCTGCCAAAATAAGTCAATCACAGTACCGTCGTCTGGAGTGATAAAATTAGCGACTTGACCGGCGGCTACCATTTCGGTTAAAGTTGCCGGAATTTCCGCACCTGTGAGTTCGTGCAAACCGAGAATTGTACCGTAGAAGTGGCGGGAAGCATTCATGTCGCGCACGTTTAAAGCGATATGGTGAACGCGGCGCAAATTCCCCGGCGCGAGGACAATCTTAAGGGTGCTTTCGGTAGTTTGCATAATTATCAATTGCGAATGTTAAAATTGGATGCTGTGAGATTAATCCAGAGTTTGATCGTTCGGAATGCGAGTCCTCCTAGAAATCTGAGGACTGAAGTCCGAACGATCGAACCAATTTTATTTATTGTTATTTTTCTTTAGGGAACGATGCCATTCCTACAAATAGCATTGCCAGCCCGCCTCCGAGAATCGCAAATGCCAGTAAACCTACAGCTAAATCTAATCCCGATGTATTTTCCATTAAATTAAACCATTCTCCAATTAAATCAAATCTTCGCCATTTGTTAATTGTTGATTGCTTCTCAATAATGGGGAAGAGAAGAAAAAAACAAGCTAACTAATCAAACGTAGGGTGCGTCAGGGGGAAATTTGTTAGTCTTAATGCAAAATATTCAGCCCTGACGCACCCTACTATAACTAAACATCGATCCGTTATCTCGGTTAAAGAATCTGTTACCGAACTGCTTATTTTGCCAATTCTCGGTCAATCGCAGCAAGCAATTCGGGCGAGTCGGGGCCGACACTGCTGCGGAATCTGGCAACCACTTCACCTTGTTTGCTAACTAGGAATTTCTCAAAATTCCACGAAACCTCACCCTTGGGTTCGACGGCATTCGTCAGCTTAGCGTACAGCGGGTGCTGCTGGCTGCCTTTGGCGCTTACTTTGTCAAATAATTCAAAGCTGACGCCGTATTTGGTTGTGCAGAAATTGACGATTTCTGCGTTACTTCCGGGTTCTTGGCCTCCGAAGTCGTTGCAGGGAAATCCTAACACGCTGAGTCCCGCAGCGCCGTACTTCTGGCTCAATTGTTCGAGTCCTTTGTATTGAGGTGTGTAGCCGCATTTGGAAGCTACGTTAACTATTAAGAGTACCTTGCCTGCGTACTCTCCTAGCTGCTTGTCTGCGCCTGCGATCGTTTTTACATTAATGTCGGAGATAGTGCTGGGCATTTTCAAATACTTGTAAATCTGAGCATCACAATTTTACCGCAATGCGGTACATTTTTGTCGAGATGCCGATCGCTCAAAATTTCCAGGTGTTCGAGCGTGCGGAATCCGAGTCCTCATCAAAATGTGAGGACTCGGATTCCTGAAGGCAAACTAATTTGATTTAACTATCCCCGTGGTGTTCGGTCATCCATTTTTGGTAAGTTTCTTCGAGTTGCTTGTTCTCTAGAACGATTTCTATGCGGACTTTGACGCAACCGTGGCGGGGTTGAGAGGCGATCGAGTTTAAGATTTTGCTCGCTTTCTGCACCGACGTAAATTCAGCCTTAACTGTCGGTTCCTGGCGATCGCTTTTAATCTCCTTCAAATCTATACCAGTGATGTTTCCCTCGCCCAAATCTATTTCGGCTAGCACCTTCGGATCGTCGCCGACTTGCTCGACAATCAGCTTTTCCCACTGGATCGGCACTTGCACCATCCGAGTTTCAATTTCTTTGCGGACAATGACTTCCCCGACTTTGCGCTTGCTGCGATTGATCACCAGTCGTTCTTCTAGCAAGCGAATTACTTCTCTATCGACCACATCAAAGCCATCTTCATGCTCAGTTATGTGCAAGTTGTCATTTTGGCGATCGGCATCTGTTTGATTTAACATAAGTGTTGAGGGATTTGTGGAGTGGCTGTTGCTAAATTCACTCAGCACTTCTGAGGAATTTTCTAAAGAGTGAGGCTCGGCATTTGCTGAAACTCCCGGCAGCAGGTCTACTTGCTCAGGGGTAATACTTAGAAACAGCGATTTTTGGTGGTAATCGACTTTTTTTAGCAGCTTAATACTTACTAAAAAAATTCGGGGTTTTTCTCTACCTAGCCCCGCTACCACAAAATTTAGCTGACCGTTATCATCAAAATAGACATCTTTTATTTTGCCTGCCAAGTGACCTTGGTTATCTTTGACTGTAAAACTTTTTAGCTTAGTCCTGACTTTTTCCGGCACCCGGTTAAGACGAGTAGCTGATTTAGCCGTTGCAATGGTTTCGGCTGATGCTTGACCGTTCATTTTTTAAATTTTCCTAGTTAGGGCTTTTTATTATGAATTGGTAAGGGCGGGTAAAGTGCATAAACTTTGCCAAAAACTGACAAGTTTTTTACTCCACCCGCTAGGTTCTACCATTTTCGATTGAGAGTCAGATCGTGTCCTGTCGATTACCATCACAAAAACGGTTTGTAGTGCGGACTTCAGTCCGCAAAGCGTTTTGCGGACTGAAGTCCGCACTACAAACTAATTTTATTGCGGTCAATCTATGGGACACAAGATCAGCTACTGCATGAGAGTTAAGAGTTCGCATACAGTAGCACTCTTTTGCAAAACTGATATCGCCTAGGAATTGCGCGATACCACAATTCAAACCTGTGCAGTGACAGCGTTATGTGATTAGTTCGCAATCCCTAGGGCAGACCTACTACGGTTGGTTTAGATAGTTTTGTTATCTACAACCGGAGTGCCGTCAGTCTTAACGTCTAATTCTTCGCGGCGCAAGGTTTCTTCGGCGTCAACCGTGCTGCGGACAACTTCTTTTTTGATTTTGACTTCTTCGCGCACGTAGGCTTCTTTGTGAATGTCTGCGGTTTCTTCGTAGACTTCCATGCGTGCAACTTCTCCTGATTGGAAGTCAGCCTCGCCGACTGAAACTACTCTGCCTGCTTCTGCGGAGGTTACTCGCTCGATTACCACTCGTTCTTTTTCAATGGGTACGGATGCTCGTGCTGTTTCAGTTTCCACGCGCTTACCAACTGTTACTTCGCCGGTTTTGGCGCGCTGTTTGTTGGCAACCAAGCGTTCTTCATAAAGCTTGAGATTTTGGTGGTTCTGTTCGTTGGTTTCGTACAGGGGGCGATCCATATCGTAGTTGTAGTTGCTGCGATCGTAGCTAGCGGGAACTGCTGGGGTGGCTGCTGCTGGGGTGGCTGCTGCTGGTGTGGCTTGATTGCGGTAGACGCCTCTTACCTGTTCTTCGCCATCATAATCTAGTGGTTCTAATTCGTTGTAAGCCGGCAGTTGTTCTGCTTGAGCTTTGCTGCGAAGGCCTGTTGCATGGACGCGGCGGGCGCCATAGTCGAAGCGGGCAGAGCCGATCGGCAGCAATACTTTTTTGCCAAAAATCCAGATGCCGGTATCAATTACCAGGTAGCGAAAGCGACCTGTTTCATCAACCAAAGCGTCATAAACGGTGCCTACTTTTTCGTCAGAGTCGCCGGCATAAACATCAAATCCTTTGATATCCTCTCCTGCAAAAATCTCTTCTTTATAGTTAGGCTCAAAATCTGCAATTCTTTGAAGTGCCATATGTTTTTTACTCATTTATGTTGTTAAATTAATAGTAGGAAATAAATGGTTTAGTTCCCTCTCCCTAAAGTCGGAAGTGTACAATGTAGGGGGTTTAATACTATAGGAATACAACACGGTGTTGCAATAGCGCACTCAGCTATTGTACGTTGAGAAGACACGGCCCTTGAAACCGCTTGCTTACAAAAATTCACGCGATCGAGCCAGAGTGTGAAGACGGGTCAAAATTACCTTACTTTCTTGAGTCCGCTTGGAGCCGAGGAAAGTTTGACTCGGTTAGCGGTTGCAACCGCCGTGGGCGATCGAGGTACCAAAATCAAAGCCCCTCCTGCAAACAGGAGAGGGCTGTGTTAAAAAAAGCTAGAAATTACATCGCACTTAATTTAGTTGAGCTCTGATGGTTTCTATCCTTTTGCGGTTAACTCCTAAATCCGACTCTCCCAGACGCGAAGCCGATCGCACGTGGATGACTTTTGCTGCATCATCTACCAAAAATTCCACATCATCCACAAAACCCATCAAAGCACTGGTGAACTCTGCATACAGGTAATTATCAGTGGCGGTGACAATTTTAGTTTTGCCAAAGGAGTCGATCGCCCCTTTGAGCTTCGCCATAGCCTCAGCAGGGGACGAAGTGTAAGCCAAAGGCTCGATTTGGTGTTCGGCATCTTGACTGAAGCTGCTGACGCAGTTGGGCGAAGCAGGACACGCTGCGAGTTTTCCTGATACGATGCCGATATTGGCAGGTTTTTTTCCAGCAAACACTGTTTTTTCTCCGGGAATTAGGATAAAAGTTGCGATCGCCAGTAGCGCTACCGCTACCAGTGACATTAAAATAACAAGGACTTTTTTGAATGCTGTCGCTGATTTTGTTTTTTCAACTGTTTGCAAAAGATGAACCCTCCCGAGAGTGCAATTTTGATTCAATTTTAATCTTAATTGAAATTGATTCAAAAAAATAAATATATTTATAGCAGTTTTCACAAAGATGAAATATACCACATTCTGCGATCGGGTTAAGATCGCTACCGAGAGTTTTTACTCCCAGAAACATCAAAAAACCTAGAGGCACGAGTAATTACCCATTACCCATTACCAATTACTTTTTTCCCAATGAGCTGACATAACTCATGTTTCAGAGCAAGGCTATAGTTTGTTCTTCAATCAACCAGTAAGTCAGCATTGTTCCCTTACCTTTAACCGGAATCTGACCCCGTTCTTCAAAAACGAACTGCTCTTTCAAGCGCTCGTAAGTCGGCGCAGTCACTTGAATTTTACCAGGCAATCCGTTCGACTCCATTCTTGAAGCAACATTCACAGTATCGCCCCACAAATCATAGCTAAATTTGCTAATTCCAATAATTCCCGCCACCACCGAGCCGCTGTGAATCCCGAGCCGCAATTCAAAACTTTCGCCAATTTTGATATTAAACCGTCTGATAGCTGCCTGCATTTCCAAAGCTAAAAGGGCGATCGCCTCCGCATGATCCGCCCGCGGCGTCGGCAAACCTCCAACCACCATGTAAGCATCCCCAATCGTCTTAATCTTTTCCAACCCGTGCAACTCAGACAACCGATCGAACTCCGAGAAAATCCCGTTCAAAATTTCCACCAACTGCGTCGGACTTTTGTGAGTCGAAAACTCTGTAAAACCCACCAAATCGGCAAACAATACCGTCACCTCATCAAAATGCTCCGCTATCAACTTTTGCTCTTTTTGCAAGCGCTCGGCAATAGGTTTTGGTAAAATATTCAGCAGCAATTTCTCTGTTTGCTCTTGCTGCAATTTCAGCGCCGCCTCAGCTTGTTTCCGCTGAATCAGCGAACCGAGCTGCGTAGCAACCGCACTCACCAATTCCAACAAGCGCGGCTGACATTCCAGAACTTTCTCGCGATAAAAAATCAAAATAGCTAACACTTGGCTTTCTGCCAAAATTGGCACCCCAAAAGCAGCTTTCAATCCCACATTCACTGCAATTTCCGATCGCAAAAAAACTTCTTCCGGTGCGTGAGAAACATCCTCGATCCATTCAGAATGCTGCGATTGCCAAATTCTCCCCGGGAGTCCCACACCCGGGGAGAAAGTTAACTGCCAGCTTGTCTTCCGGAATTGGGCAAAACTCGAGTCGCTGACGTACCTGCCTGTAGCGCATCTTAAAACGCCCTCACTGTTGGGAATCCAAGCTTCGCCCAAATTCCATTCTATAGTTTGGCAAATCAAACCTAAAATCACATCTATAGCCGACTCAAAATTTTCAGATTTGCTAATAGCTTGAGTTGCCTCTAGCAGCAACCTCGTTTCCATTTCTACCTGTCGGCGTTCAGTGATTTCCTGCTGCAACAGAACATTTTGATCGGTCAATTTTTGATTTTTTTGTTGCAACTGCATTTGCAACAAACGCACAGTCAGTTGATTGCTGACTCGCGCCAACACTTCTTTTACCTGAAAAGGTTTTGTGATATAATCTGCTCCGCCCACTTCAAAAGCTTTTGCCTTATCTATTCCTTCTTCTAGCGCGCTAATAAAAATAATTGGTATGTCCATAAACTGCGGTTGCGACTTCAATTTTTTACATAGTTCGTAACCATCAAAATCCGGCATCATAATATCAAGCAAAATCAAATCTGGTGCGCTAGATTGAATTGCATCTATGGCAGAAAAACCATTAGTTACAGGTCGAACTTTATAGCTATTTTTTTGCAAAATTCTAATCAATAAACGCAGATTGTCCGGCGTATCGTCAACTACTAAAATATCTGCTTGATAGCTGTCAATTTGTTCCTCATCCATCTCCACGATCTGATTCCTCCCCCTCGGCAATTAAATTAAGAATTTTTTGGTAATCAAAATTATCCAGATGACCCTGAAGGATTGCGGCCAATTCAGGATAAGCATCCCTTATTTCCTCGATTTTCCTCGCAATTAAGTCAAAATCAGCACTGCGGATTGCCTGCTTCATGTTATCCATCCATTCTGCGGGAAGTTTGGGTAAATAAGCAAGCGCAGCATTAAATTGAACGTCCGATCGATTGTGGCGATCGCCCGAATCGATCGACTCGGTTGAGTCAGAGTAGAGATACTGCACCCCCAAATGTTTGTGGAGGATATCAAATATATCTGTTTTGCGGAAAGGTTTGGTAATAAAATCGTCGCAGCCCACCAATAAAGCCAGCGATCGCCTCCCTTCAACCGTACTAGCTGTCAAAGCAACAATCTTCGGAATCAGGGGTTTGAGAGCGGAAACGTTGATTTCCTCGCTTGTTGCTTGGTTCTCCTCTCTGTGCTGGATTCTGTTCCTAATTTCCAGCGTGGCCTCGCAGCCATCCATCAGCGGCATTTGCAAATCCATCAAGATTAAGTGCGGCTCCCAGTTTTCCCAGATTTCTAGCGCTGCGATGCCGTCGCTGGCCTCTTGCACTGCAAAACCCAGAGGAGAAAGCATTTTGACTAAAAGTTGGCGGTTGTCTTCGCGATCGTCCACAACTAAAATCCGGTAGCGTGGCACATCCGGCGCCAGTCCAATCACCTCGCGGCTAATCTCCGGGGCCCGAATCGAAGCGGCATCAACTACATTAACTTGAATCTCAAATCTAAAAATCGTACCGCGTTCGACTTGGCTTTCTACAGTAATATTGCCGCCCATCAGGCGTACAAATTGGCTGCAAATCGTCAAGCCTAAGCCAGTTCCTTTTTGAGCTTTTTGACCGGATTCTGTCTGCACGAATGCTTGAAAAACTTTGCTCAATTCTTCGGCAGAAATACCGCTGCCTGTATCTTCTACTTCAAATTGCAGGCATAATAAATCAGCAGATTCTAAATTATTCTCGATTATTTTTTTAGAGTTAAATAAAAAATCAATTGTCGAACCATCTAAATTTGTGGGATTTTCAGTGTTCGTGACAATTTCCAGTTCTGAATCATTTCCTGTGGTTTCTTCTCGATCCCTTCCCTCTATGACATCCGATACATCGCCTGCTGCCGAACCGCCTAGCGCCTGCCGCCGCACTCTTACTGAAACCCCGCCGATTTTGGTGAATTTTATGGCATTACTGAGGAGATTGATGAGGACTTGGCGCAGTTTCACCACATCAGTTCGCAGGTACTGGGGAACATCTGTATTGCGCTCGAAAACTAACTGCAAACCTTGATTTTTCGCTCGCAGTCGAAACATATCTTCCACTTCGTGCAGCAAGTCGTAGAGGTCAAAGTTGCTCGGAAAAACCATCATCCGCCCTGCTTCGATTTTTGCCAAGTCTAAAGCTTGATTGATTAACGTCAGCAAGTGTTCGCCGCTGCGGTAAATAATTCTGATATTTTCTCGGTCTTCTGCTGTGAGATTCGGGCTGGGTGCGAGAATTTGAGTGAAGCCGAGTATCGCATTCAGGGGAGTCCGCAACTCGTGGCTCATGTTGGCCAGAAACGTGCTTTTCGCTCTGTTGGCTGTATCAGCAGCTAATGCAGCCTGTTGCAGTTGTTGCGTGCGATCGACAATTTCAGCTTCTAAGGTGCGCTGGTAATTGGCTAGGACTCTTTCTGCTTCTTTGCGCTCGCTGATGTCTTGAATAGCTGCGATCGCATAAACAACATTTCCGTCAGTGTCAAAAATTGGCGTAGCAGTTACCTCTAAAGTAATTATCAAACCGTATTGAGTGATTTCAAAGTCATCAACTTTGACAGATTCTCCTCGCAGCGCCCGTAAAATCGGAAAATTTTCCGGAAAATACAGCCGATCGCTCTCGCTGTTATAATATTGATCCATTCCCGGCCAGGTTTCCGCAGCCCTGGCGAGGACAGTTTGTGCATCAAGCAATTGCTCTGCTGCGTGATTCAAATACGCGATCGAGCCATCGGGATTGTAAACAGATACCCCCACGGGCAAACCTCCCAAAAATTGATTCAAGCGGCTTTCACTCGCCGATAATCCCTCATTTGCTAGCTTCAACTCTGCGTTTACTAGCTCTAACTCCGCATTGACTCTCGTTAACTCCTCGTTAGCTTCTTTTCGCTTGGCCCTTTCAATTGTTAACTTTTGGTCTTGCAAGTAACTGTGAACTGCTTCGACTACTGTTAATTGCAAATCTTCATCCTGCCAAGGTTTCTGGATGTATCTGTACAATTTAGCATACTTGATACTATTGCTCAAAGCTTGTAAATCGGCTTGTCCACTCAGCATTATCGTCAGCGTATCCGGCAATTTTTCGTGAATCTTTCTGAGCAGTTCGTCTCCTTTAATATCCGGCATAATATAATCGGAAACTACTAAAGCTATTTCATGCTCGTCTGCCCGCAAATCTGCCAGCAATTCTAAAGCATCTTCTCCACCTTCTGCCGTTTCAATAATACACTCATCGCCGATCGCCTTTTTGAGTTCAATCTTTAAACTGTTCAAAACATCAGGCTCATCATCTATACAAATAATCACAGGTTTTTTCATGAATTTTTTAGCCATATTTTTTTGAATCTTATTGACTATTCACTGTTCCAGAAGGGAAAAAAAAGTAATTAAAATCCGCTTTGTTTGCCATTGTCACTGGCGCAGTACCCAGCTCAGTCAGTTGCTTTGAGATTTACTCCACAGATAATTTTTATTATTTAAATTTTGTGATTTTTTTTGCCTGAATCTTTCATTTACATGAAAACCGCATAAAAATGAATATTAAAGGAAATAATTTAAATACTTTGGGTTAATAAATGCAATTATAGTTAAGTGTATTTTTGATTTTTTCACCACTTTATTATAGGAATTATATCTGTTATTGACGGGCACATTTTATGAATACCAGATTTTTAGATCAGCCTTCAACTGTACTATTTGATTTCTCTGATTCCATAATTAAGTTGATAATTTTTTGGTAATCAAAATTATCGAGATGACTTTGAAGGATGGCGGCAAATTCAGGATAAGCATCCCTGATTTCGTCGATTGTCGTGCCAATTAAGTCAAAATCAGCACTGCGGATTGCCTGCTTCATGTTGTCAGTCCATTCTGCGGGAAGTTTGGGTGAACAAGCAAGCACAGCACTAGAAGGATTAGATAGGTTCTGGCGATCGCCCGTTGAGTCAGAGCCTGTTGAGTCAGAATAAATATAACTCACCCCCAAATGTTTGGTCAGCGTATCAAATATATCCGTTTTGCGGAAAGGTTTTCTGATAAAGTCATCACAACCCACCAACAAAGAAAAAGAGCGCTTGTCTTCATGGGTACTAGCTGTTAAGGCAATAATCTTCGGGCACAGGAATTCAGGATTGGGAATATCCATCTCGCGATCGCCTTCTTGCTCTTCCATTCTCTGCTGTATCCTGGATCTAATTTCGATCGTCGCTTCGTAGCCGTCCATCACCGGCATTCGCAAATCCATGAAAATCAAGTGCGGCTGCCAATTTTCCCAGATTTCTACCGCCACAGCGCCGTTTCTAGCCTCTTCCACTGCGAAACCCAAGGCAGAAAGCATTTTGACTAACAGTTTGCGGTTGTCTGCGCGATCGTCCACAATTAAAATTCGATAGCATGGCACATCGGGTTCCACTCCCATCACCTCACGGATGATTTTTGGAGTGGAAATTTTAGCGGAATCAACTGCATCAACTGCGATATCAAATCTAAAAGTCGTACCAATTTCTAGCTGACTTTCTACAGTGATATAGCCTCCCATTAACCGGACAAATTCGCGGCTGATAGTCAAGCCCAAACCAGTACCTTGCTGAGTTTTTTGACCGGATTCTGTTTGCACAAATGCTTGAAAAAGATTGCCCAATTCTTCTTGGGCAATACCAACTCCAGTATCTGCTATTTCAAACTCCAATAACAGGGAACTAGAGATATTTGAATTATCCGTTATCGCCAATTTTTCAATCTCAGACTGAGTGCTGATTCGGGGATTTTCTGGATTGTTGCTTGCTCCAAAATCTGAATATATGGAACTTGACAAGGGATTGATAATTTCCCCTTCCTCGCTTATTTTGGTTGTATTCGCGATCGCATCCGCTGCTGGAGTACCTTCTAGTTTGCGCCGCACTCTTACTGAAACCCCGCCGATTTGAGTGAATTTCATCGCATTACTGAGAAGATTGATGAGCACTTGCCGCAGTTTCACCTCATCGGTTCGCAGGTACTGCGGAAGGTCAGCCCCGCGCTGAAAAATCAACTGCAAATCTTGATTTCTCGCTCGCAGTTCAAACATTTCTTGCAATTCGTCAAGCAAGCGGTAAAGGTCAAAGTTACTCGGCAAAAGTGTCATCCGCCCCGCTTCGATTTTTGCCAAGTCTAAAGCTTGATTGATTAAAGTCAACAAGTGTTCGCCGCTGCGGTAAATAATTCTGAGATTTTCTCGGTCTTCTGCTGTGAGATTCGGGCTGGGTTCGACAATTTGAGTAAAGCCGAGTATCGCATTCAGGGGAGTCCGCAACTCGTGGCTCATGTTGGCCAAAAACGTACTTTTTGCTCTGTTTGCTGCTTCGGCGGCGAAAGCGGCTTTTTGCAGTTGTTCTGTGCGTTCGACAATTTCACCTTCTAAAGTGCGCTGGTAATTTGCCAAGAAGTTTTCTAATTCTTTGCGCTGGCTGATATCTTGAATGACTGCGATCGCAAAAACAATATTTCCCTGATTGTCGAAAATTGGTCTGGCACTTATTTCTAGAGTGATTGTCAGACCGTATTGAATGACTTCTACTTCACTAACTTTGACAAATTCCCCTCGCAGCGCCCGCAAAATCGGAAAATTTTCAGGGAAATACAGGCGATCGTTTTCAGCCTCATAAAATTGAGAACTTGCGACTTGTTCCAGACTGTTGCCTAGCATAGCGTCTGCTAGCTCAGTACCTGCATCCAACAACAGGTGCGCTGCATGATTGATATAGGCGATCGAGCCGTCGGAATTGTAAACAGATACCCCCACAGGCAAAGCTGCTAAAAATTGATTCAACCTGCTTTCAGTCGCCGACAATGCCTCGTTTACTATCTGTAACTGCTTGTTTGCTTCTCGTCCCTTAATAACTTCATCAGCCAACTTTTGCTCTTGCAAATAACTGTGAACTGCTTCGACTACTGTTAACTTCAAATCTTCTTTTTGCCAAGGCTTCTGGATGTATCTGTATAATTTTGCATACTTGATGCTATTGCTCAAAGCTTGTAAATCGGCTTGTCCCGTCAGCATGATCGTCAGGGTATTAGGCGAGCGCTCGTGAATTATTTGCAGCAGTTCGTCTCCTTTGATATCCGGCATGATATAATCGGAAACTACTAAAGCTATTTCATGCTCGTCTGCCCGCAAATCTGCCAGCAATTCTAAAGCATCTTCTCCACCATCTGCCGTTTCAATAATACATTGATCGCCCATCGCCTTTTTGAGTTCTATTTTTAAACTATTCAAAACGTCAGGCTCATCATCTATACAAACAATCACAGGTTTTTTCATGAATTTCTTAGCCATATTTTTTTGAGTTTTCTTCGCTATTCACTGTTTCATAAGGGAAAAAAAGTAATTAAAATTTGCTTGATCTGCCAGTATTACTGGCGCATTACCCGGCCCAGTCAGTTACTTTGAGATTTGTTCCAAAGATAAATTTGATAAATTGAAATTCATGAGAGCTTTTGCATGAAGCTTTCATTTAGATAAAAACAGCAGATGAACGAATAGTAACACAGATAATTTAAATATTTTATGTGAATGAACGCAATTCAAGTTGACAGTATTTTTTATAGTCCCACCACTTGATTATAGGGATTATATCTGTTTTTACGGTCATAAGTCATTAAAAGCACAGTTTTAGATCAGTCTTCACCTGCACCAGCAGATTTCTCAACCTCCGCAATTAAATTGATAATTTTATGGTAATCAAAATTATCGAGATGACCCTGGAGGAGTGTGGCAAATTCATGACGGTCATCTCTTATTTGCTCGATTGTCCTAGCAATTAAGTCAAAATCAGCGCTACGGATTACCTGCCTCATGTTTTCTATCCATTCTGCGGGCAGTGCGGGCAAATAAGCAAGCGGAGCATTAGAGGACTCGTCAGGTTGATGGTGGCGATCGCCCGCTGACATCAATTCCGTTGAGTTAGAGTAGAGATACTTCGCCCCCAAATGTTTGTGGAGGGCATCAAATATATCAGTTTTGCGGAAAGGTTTGCTAATAAAATCGTCACAGCCGATCGATAAAGCAAAGGATCGCTTCCCTTCAATCGTACTAGCTGTCAAAGCAACAATTTTCGGAATCAAAGAGCCGTTTTCTTGCGGCTCTTGCTCTCGCTGCTGGATTCTGTTCCTAATTTCTTTAGTAGCTTCGTAGCCGTCCATCAGTGGCATTCGCACATCCATCAAAATTAAATGCGGCTGCCAACTTTCCCACATTTCTACTGCTTCGCAGCCGTTGCTAGCCTCTTGCACTCCCAAACCCAAGGGGGAAAGCATTTTAACTAAAAGTTGGCGGTTGTCTTCGCGATCGTCCACAATTAAAATCCGGTAGCAAGGTTGATTTGGTACCAAGCCAGTAACTTCGCGGTTAATTTCTGGGGTGGGAATATCAGCAACATCAACCGCGCCGACGGGAATCTCAAATTTAAAAGTAGTGCCGCGTTCGAGTTGACTTTCGACGACAATTTCTCCTCCCATCAGCCGGACAAATTGACGGGTTATCGTCAATCCCAAACCAGTACCTTTATGATTCTTTTGACCAGAAGCTGTTTGTACAAATGCCTTAAAAACATTGTCTAACTCTTGCGGATCAATACCAACTCCCGTATCTGATATTTCAAATTGCAGGAAACTCACTCGCTCCAAATCTAAATTATCAGGCTCATCTCTCAATACAGCATTTGCTAAATGAGTTCGATCGAGCGCAAAGTCTTTAATACTTTCTTTGCTATCGATGGAAGCTGTAGGATGCGCCAATAGCTCGACAATTTCCGAATCGTCTAACCTGGTAATTTTTAATATTATCGACCCTGTTTGTGTGAATTTAACCGCATTACTGAGTAGATTTATCAGCACTTGCCGCAGTTTAACATCATCGGTACGCACGTACTGCGGAATGTCATTCTCCATGTGAAAAAGCAACTGCAATTCGTGTTTTTCTGTCCGCAGTAAAAACATATTTTCTAAATCATCCAGCAAGCGATACAAATCGAAGTTTTTCGGGTCTAGTATCATCCGCCCCGCTTCGATTTTTGATAAATCTAAAACTTCATTAATCAGGCTCAACAAATGTTCGCCGCTGCGGCGAATAATACTCAGATTTTCTCGGTTTTCGACAGTAAGATTAGGACTGGGTTCCATGATTTGGGCAAACCCGAGTATGGAATTGAGAGGGGTACGCAATTCGTGGCTCATATTGGCCAAAAACGTGCTTTTAGCTTTGTTTGCTGCTTCAGCAGCTAAGGCGGATTTTTGCAGTTGTTCTGTGCGTTCGTCAATTTGGGCTTCTAAGGTGTGGTGGTAATCGGCTAATATTTTTTCGGCTTGTTTGCGATCGCTAATATCTTGAAAAACTGCGATCGCGTAAGCAATATTGCCGCTAACGTCAAAAATCGGCGTGGTATTGAGCTCGATCGCAATTATTTTGCCATCTTGACGGATTTCTATATCGTCAACCTTGACAAACTCTCCTTTGAGCGCGCGCAAAATTGGCAGATTGTCCGGCGGGTAAAGCTCATCAGTATTGGCAACATAAAGTTGATAAGTTGCCGCTAATTGTTCCGCTGTGATTTGCGAGAGAGTCTCTGCACCGAGCAATTCCCCGGCTGTGTCGTTGAAATAGGCGATCGAGCCGTCGGGATTGTAAACGCATACCCCCACTGGCAAAGCTGCTAAAAATTGCTTCAGGCGGCCTTCACTGGCAAACAGCGCCTCATTTACTACCTTTAACTCCTGGTTTACTTCTTCCCGCTTCAGGATTTCATCTGTTAACTTTTGGTCTTGCAAGTAACTGTGAATTGCTTCTACTACCGTTAATTTTAAGTCTTCATTTTGCCAAGGCTTAGGGATATAACGGTAGAGTTTAGCATACTTAATAGCATTCCCCAGGGCTTCCAAATCAGCTTGCCCCGTCAGCATAATCGTCAGCGTATCCGGCGAAAATTCATGAATTTTTTTCAGTAATTCATCCCCTTTAATATCCGGCATGATATAATCAGAAAGCACCAAGGCAATCTCGTATTCATCAGCCTGCAAATCAGCCAACAACTCTAAAGCATCTTCCCCACCTTCTGCCGTTTCAATAATACACCGATCGCCGATCGCCTTTTTTAGTTCAATCTTTAAACTGTTCAAAACGTCAGGTTCGTCGTCAATACAAACAATTACAGGTTTTTTCATAAAAACTTTGCGACTCCTGATTTGATGGTTTCTATTAAATCTTTGCTCTGCCAAGGCTTGTGCAAACAGCAGTATAAATTAGCTTCTTTAAATGCCCGCTGCACCGCCGCTTCATCAGCTTGTCCCGTCAGCATTACCTTGACAATTTGAGGATATTTTTTATTAACTCTAATTAAAAGTTCGTCACCTTTAATACCCGGCATCAGCCAATCAGAAACAACCACAATTACCTGACTTTCGGATTGAAAATCCTCAAGTAAGTCTAAAGCTTCATCACCACTTTCTGCTAACTCGTAAAAGTAATTATCTTTAAATTCATTTTTAAGCTGCGTTTTGAGAGTATTCAAGATATCTGGTTCGTCGTCAACGCAAAGGATTACAGGCTTACTCATCTTTTCCTCTGTGATTTCATTTAACTGTTTTTACAGACACGACTTGCTTCTACAGGAGGGATGGGGGTCGAGGATGCAAAATAATATCACAATATCTGTCCCCTATCTTATTTTAATAGGACTTCCCCACAGAAACCGGGTCGATGCCATAAACTTGATATTTGTCAGCGAGACAGCCACTTACGTTAGGGGGAATCAGCCCCTGTGGGCGTAACCTGTTGCAGCATTTCAATTATATGTCAAGCAACCATCGAGCCATGAGTTCGATTCGAGTGCGAATCCGCCCCCAGCATCCAATTTAAAATGGTAACAATTTAATACCATTTGAGCTTTCAGGCCTTAGATTGGGGATGAGCAATCAGTCGCGGGTGGGAGCTGGCTGCAAGCTGCATGATTTTTTGCAAATAATGTAAATTTGTTTAATAGATTGGTAACGAGACTGTAAAGGTTGTATTTCCCGGTACAGACTCTACGGCAACTTTGCCTTCATGTTTTTCAACAATTTTTCTCACAATATCCAATCCCAAACCGCTACCTTCCCCCGCAGATTTAGTGGTAAAAAATGGCTGAAAAATTTTGGGAATAACCTCTGGGGGAATGCCTGTGCCGTTATCAGTAAATTTCAGGACAATATTTCCCTCTTGCTGCTGAGTTTCAATCGTCAAAATACCTTTATAATCCATTGCTTGCAGGGCATTGTGAATGAGATTCGTCCAAACTTGATTTAAGTCATCGGGATAGCAGACAATTTTCGGTAAATCGCCATAATTTTTCACTACTTCTATACCGTGTTTCAGTTGATTTTGATAGAGGGTTAACACCGTTTCAATCCCTTCTTGCAAGTTCGCCTGAACTTTTTGCTCCTTGCTATCAAAATGAGCGTAACTTTTCAAGGCAAATACTACTTTTCCAGACTTAGCTGTGGCTCTTTGGATCAGGCTAATACTTCTTTTAAAGCTAGAAAATTGGTAGGCAGTATTTAAAATTAATTCCCAATCAGGTAATTTAAAAAGTGGCAGAAACGGTTCTATATTATCGTAAATTTCCATATCAACTAAAGTATCCGCAATTTCCTCGGCATCTTCCACAGCTCCTGCTATTAAAACCCCGATCAACTGCTGCTTAAATTTCCGCTTTTCTTTGCTTGTAAATAAAGTTTGTTGATGGGTAGCTCTGTACAGTAGACTTAAAAAGTAAGATTGGCTTTCTCCAGAAAGTTGTTGAAAAAATTGAGGCATTTTTGCTAAATTGTCGTCCCAAAAAATAGCAATATTATCAATAGAGGAACCTATAATGCCTAGCGGGGTATTGATTTCGTGAGCAATCCCGGCAATCAGTTGTCCCAGTGCTGCCATTTTTTCCGATTGAATCAAATGATCTTGGGCGGCTTTCAGTTGTTGAATGGCAGTTGCTAAATCTTGATTTTTTTCTTGCAAACTTTGTTGCAGCGAACAAATTTTTAAATGAGTTTCGATCCTGGCCAAAACCTCTTCAACCTGAAACGGTTTGGTGATAAAGTCTACTCCTCCAACTCCAAAAGCTTTAACTTTATCCATCACGTCGTTAATCGCACTGATAAAAATCACCGGAATATCTTTTGTTGCTTCATAATCTTTGAGCTGCTGACAAACTTGATAACCGTCCATCTCCGGCATCATAATATCCAGCAACACAAGATCCGGAGGCATTTTTTGAGCAGCAGACAGTGCTAGCTTGCCGTTGGGAACCGGGCGAACTTGATAGCCTTTTTCGCTCAAGATTCCTGCCAGCAGCCGCAGGTTTTCTGGCGTATCGTCCACTACTAAAATATTAGCTCTATTGGTTTTCGGTAAAGTTGAAGTCATTGGATGTTTGCTTGCTATGGCTGAGCTCTATTATATTCAAAATTCTGTCGTATTCAAAATTATTAATGCAATCTTGAAGCGTGTCAGCAAGAGAGGAGTTGACAGTGCCGATTTGTGCGATCGAAGTGGCGATCGCCTCCATATCCACAGTCAAAAGATTTTGCTTGAATTGAGCCATCCACTCGGGAGAAAGAGAGGCGATCGCCTCCGGTGTCAGCACCTCCTGACTTGACTCCCCCATACCTGCCACACTGACATCTGTGGGATCTTCATAAATATAGCTTACTCCTAAATGTTTTCCCATGGCCGCAAAGATATCCTCTTCCCGGAACGGTTTTCGCATAAAATCATCGCAACCCGCCGAAAGAATCACCGCCCGTTCTTCTTCTAAAACGCTAGCAGTCAAAGCCACAATCGCCGTTGCTTGCCCGCCAGTTGTAGTTTTAATCTGTTTCGTGGCCTCGTACCCGTCCATCACGGGCATTCTCATGTCCATCCAAATCAGATGCGGTTCCCACTCGCTAAAAATATCCACCGCTTCTTTACCGTTATTCGCTTCTCTCAACTGAAATCCCAGCGGACTCAGAAGTTTGACTAACAGTTGGCGGTTTAGGGGCTTGTCATCCACAATTAACAAGCGGTAGTCAGGCTGATTCGGTGCGAGGGCAACTACTCGACGTTGAGCTTTTTTGCTTTCAATATCAGCAGTCTCAACCAGATGAACTTGAATGTCAAACTGAAATGTTGAACCCTTGCCCACCTCGCTGCTGATACTAATTTCACCTCCCATTAATTGCACGAACTGGCGGCTGATAGCTAAACCTAAACCCGTTCCCTCCTGAGAATCTTTACCGCTTTTTGTCTGCACGAATGCTTCAAAAAGGTGAGGTATTTCCTCGGCAGAAATCCCTACACCAGTATCATGAACTTCAAAATGTAGCCAGTAGCGACCTGGCAATTGATTGGCGGTATTTTTATGTATAATTCGCCTGCCTACTTTCACTTGCACCGACACTCCACCCTGAGAAGTAAACTTAATTGAATTATTTAGGAAATTAATTAAAACTTGGCGCAGTTTTACTTCATCCGTGCAAATATAATGGGGAACTTCTGCATCCCTGTCGAAGATTAATTGCAAGCCTTTTTGTTCAGCTTTGAGAGCAAACATATCTTCTAAATCGTCAAGCAATCGATAAAAGTCAAAGCTTTTTTCGTTAATGGTAGTGCGTCCAGCTTCGATTTTAGACAAATCTAAAACTTGATTGATCAAAGCCAGCAAATGTTCGCCGCTCCGCAGAATAATTCCGACATCCTCTTGATTTTCGGGAGAAAGATTTTTACTGCGGATCATGACTTGAGCAAAGCCGATGACTGCGTTCAGGGGCGATCGCAATTCGTGGCTCATGTTGGCGAGAAAGGTACTCTTAGCTTTGTTGGCTGCTTCGGCCGCTTCTTTGGCCTGCTGCATTTTAATTTCCGCTTGTTTGCTATCAGTAATATCTTTAATAAAACCTTCGTAGTAAAGCAGATTTTCTGCGTCATCGCAGACAGCGCGACAATTTTCGGAAATCCAGATAATGCTACCATCTTTGCGGTAAATTTCCGATTCAAAGTTAGACAGAATTCCGTCCTGGTGGATCAGCGCTACAAATTCGCTGTGGCGCTCGGGATTCACGTAAAGTTGATTTGTGAAATTCGGCTGTGCTGCGATTAATTCTGCGGGCGATTCGTAACCGTATAGTTCAGCTAAAGCCGGGTTCGCGCTGATGTATTTCCCGTCAGCAGCGGTCTGAAAAATGCCATTCAAAGCATTTTCATAAATGTTGCGGTACTTTTCTTCTGCTTCGCGGAGGGCGACTGCTGCTTTTTGGCGATCGGTAATATCGCTGGAAATCGACAGAAAACAAGCTTCTCCGTCAATATCGATGGTTTCGATTGACAGCAGTGCCGTTCTTTCTGTACCATTTTTATTGCGAAATCTCAGCTCGTAATTGTGAATAGCTGTCTTGTTTTTCAACATTTGAATCATGCGATCGCGCTCTCCCAAACTTGCCCAAAAATTTAGCTCTACCGCTGTTTTACCAATAATTTCTTCATGACTGTAGCCCATCATCCGGCAAAAACTATCATTGACTTCTATGTGGCGACCGTCACTGATTCTCGTAATTGTAATCGCATTCGGACTAGAACGAAAAGCCTTAGAAAACTTTTCTTTTGCTTTCGCAAGATCGGCGGTACGTTCTGCAACTTGCGCTGCTAAATTTTGGTTGTATTCCCTTAACAGTTTCTCGGTTTCTTGGCGTTGCGTAATATCTTGAAAAGCGCACATTCCGTAGATAATATTTCCTTGGGCGTCGTAAATAGGAGTTCCCCAGACTTGCAGGGGAACAGTTTTGTTACTCGCATAAATTTCCATATCATCAATAGTGACACTTTTCCCTTGAAAAGCATTTAAAACAGGGTCGCGTTCCGCCGGGTAAATTTCCTGACTTCCAGCTAAATAAACTCCGTAAATTTTACGCAAATTTTCGGCGTCGGCTGCCACAATTCCTTGACCTAAAAGTTGCTCTCCTGTAGGATTAATGTAGTGAGGTTGACCATTTGGCTCGGCAATAAAAATGCCTAGCGGTACTGCATTGAGAAATTGTTTGACTCGGTTTTCGTTTTCCGATAGCGAAGTAAAGGAATGCTGTAACTGCTCGGCCATGCTGTTAAAAGCAGCGGCAAGTTCTCCGAGTTCATCTTCACGATTCAGAGTCAGCTTTGTGTCCCATTCATTATTTGCCAAAGCTTTCGCCGCCGCATTCAATCTTAAAATCGGCCGCACGATCCATTTAGCAGTAAGAATCCCCAGAATTGTCGCCCCGATCAAAGCGGCCACCGACAGCAAAAAAGTTGTACGCGTATTGGCGTTAATTTGATCCATAAAGTCGGACTCGGGTACAACTACCACAATCAGCCAATCTAACCCGCGGTCGTCTTGAAAAGGAGCTACCTCAATAAAATTTTTGTGACCGTCAATATCAAAAGTAAGCTGTTGAGAAATCTTGATTTTAGCTAAGCTCTCGTAGGATTTCTCTAAATGCTGTGCGGCTTGACGAATTACCGGATTATCGCTGGCTGAAGCTTTAATACGTCTTGTTTCTTGACCTTCGACTATGAATTCTGGACTCGCCGTGGAAGTGGCAATTAACATTCCCGATCGCTCCATGACAAAAGTTTGTCCCGATTTGCCAATTTTGAGACTTACCAGAAATTCTTTCATTTTGGAAAATAGCAAATCGCTGCCAGCTACTCCTAACAGCTTACCAGCGTCGTTGTAGATTGGCAAAGCCGCAGTAATTGCCAGTTCTCTCGTCAAAAAATCTGTATATATTGGAGTCCAAACTGGTTTTTTTGCTATTAATGCTCTTACGTACCAAGGGCGAATTCTCGGGTCGTAAATCTTCGGGGATATTTGTACTAAATTAATGCGGTTTCCTTGAGAGTCAGCAGTATATCGAGCTAACTTGTTGCCACTAGATGCGTCGGCAGCAGATATCAGAACCCGATCGTCTTTAGTGTGGATGGCTCCCGAGTGTTCTCCATTTTCTTGGGCGATGTAAATAATGCTGATTGAATCAAAATATTGAATTTGTTCGATGAAATGATGTTCTAATTTTTGTTTTTCTTCTAGGTTCAATTGCCCCTGGTTTACGCCTTGAACGTTCAGATGATTAACAATGTGAGGAATTGATATATAATTTTCTATTCTGTCTTTGATGCGAGCTGTAATTTCTTCGCGCAACTGGGCCGCAACATCGTTGACCGCCCGCTGACCGTTTTGGAACGACAGCCAACCTACAACTCCTACCGTGCCGACAATTTGCACTAAAAAAGGAACTACGAGGACTGTTTGTAATGGAGCTTTGCCGATAATTTTGGTAGCAAACCGATTGAGAAGTTTAGGAAACATATTTATCCTATAGGGATTTTCAAGTGAGTCGCGTACAGATTGATAATTGGTAATTGGTGATTGGTAATTTGGAATTTAAAATTGATAATTGATACTTGGTAATTAGCAAGACAACTGACGAGTATGTTGTGCAAGTTTAAAAACGCCATCAGAGTAACAGCAGCGGGCAAGGTAAATTAGTAAATATTAAAATCTGCGCTCTATTCTAGAGACGATCGAATCACAGCAAATTTGGTTAATTCTTCCTCATAAAAAGTGTTTTTAGTGATGACTTCGCTCCTCTGATTTGGATGCGGAATCGCATTCCGAGCGAGCGAAAAAATTTTATTTTGCTGGATCGAGGGGAGACCTCAAGCACTTTTTTGGTAAGCGCTGTAGGTGTCCACCGCCTAGTTATTGCAGGCAATAGAGATTACTATGAGTGCAGGGATGGGATTTGATCTTACTGACACTACTACAAGGATGAATTTAAATTACTATAGCCTATTTCTGGGGAGAGTACGTGAAGCGAAGCTATCCCTGTTCAGGAATCGCGCTACCCTCCGCCTCCGCCACCCGAAACACGTGCATTTACCTGCGATTCAACTCCACCCTTTCGCCGTAACGCAACAGCATATCCAAGCTTTCCAAACGATTTTGCCAAGTTTGAACCTGGTAGCTATTGTCAGCAGAATGCAAGCGCATGGAAGATTGAAATTGAGATTGAAAGCTCGCCAACAATCTTTTAGCTGTTGTTAAACTTTCACGATTCGGATTCGCGGCTAATCTGCTCAAAGCAAGGCCCAATTCGTCCGATCGACTTTGGAGAACTTTCAGTTCAGATTCCGACACCCGCAACTGGTTGTTAGCCAGCAAAAAACTCCACTCCTGCTTGAGAGCAGTATACCGCGAAGCAGCGGCCGCAAACGGCTGCCGGTAGGGAATTGGTTCCGCAGCAGTCGTGGAACGCACTCCTCGCCCTTGAGTGCGGTTAAAAAAGCCCTGCATTCCGCTGCTGATACTTTCCACCGCAAAAATAGCATAGCCTCCTGTCGGCAAATCGCGCAAAGCTTGAATTTGGTCGATCGCCACCACCTCAGGAAGACTCAACAACTTAACCGACGGAGAAATCAAAGCCGAACCGAGCATTTCCTCCTTTACCAGCGGTTCGGTGATGCGTTCGAGCCGGTTAGTATCCAAAGCATAAGTCATCGGTACAATCAAATCAACAATCCCCTGACGCGCCCAGACTTCCCAATTTTGTTGAATTTTGTAAATCCGCTGGCTGGGAGGGTGGGGAAATACTGCCACAGACAGAATAGTGCGCGGATGATTCTGCCGCAAAAGCTGAGAAACTTCAGCTACAAAACTATTAATTTGATTAGTTTTAAATTCAACCCACTGCCGCCACAAACTGCCGTCACTCGGCGAAATATTCACCGGATCTGCACCAGTCAACTGCTTGAATTGCTGCCGCGCCGCAGCACCGTAGCCGTAGGTAAAACCTGCATTGTCATCTTGAAAAGGATAGCGGATGTAGTCTAATTGCACGCCATCTACTTGATAGCGGGTGGTAATTTCGTTGATAATTTGCAGTAAATAACTGCGCGCTTCTGGGTTAGCAGGATCGAGATAAAATTTACCATCGTTAGGATTTTGTATGCGTCCTTTATTGTCAATATTAGCCCAAGTGGGATGAGCCGAAAGCACCGGGCCTGGATCGGAATTAGGCTTGCCGATCAAGGCATTGTGGCGCTTGTTTCCGGTGGCAAAAGTCCACACCCAAGCGTGCAGTTCCATGCCTCGCTCGCGGGCTAATTTAACCCCAGATTCCAGCGGGTCCCAGCCAACTGTGAGGGGGTTTTGTTGGGGTGCAACTTGACTGGGATAAATCGGATATCCGGCATTTAAAGTTTCAAAGAAAACGGTATTGATACCGGCGGCGGCGAGCCGATCGAACACGGCGGCCAAACCCTGTGGAGATCGAGCCGCGACGATCGTACCGCGATCGAGCCAAACCGCGCGAATTTCCGCTCCCACGCGCTGCCCTTCCTGGGGGTAATTTTGCCAGAGAAGCTGCCGTGCTTGCACCCACTGCTGTCTCGCCTGGGCGTATTTTTGCTCTTGCAGGAGTTGGTCGAAAGTTTGCAAAACCTGCCGTGCGCTGGCGATCGCCCGCAGCGGAGGCCCTTGCGAAACAGACGGGCGGCTCGCACTCGGGCCGCCGGCACTGTTGCTTCCCGCTACCAGTTGAGCGGGGTTAGGAGCAGTGAGATTGACGGCGGTATTGGCGGAATTAGCTGCTGTCAGGGCGCTTTCAAACCTGCCGAGGAGGTTGGCGAGTTCTTGACGCATCAGGTAGGCTTCAATGCTGACGATCGGCTTATTGGAATTTACCTGCACGTCCAAACCCGCCGGCGCCGACTGATCCGAAGGATCGGTGAAATTTGGAGGTACAGGATCGCCCAGGGAACCCGAAGGAGAAAGTCGGCTCAGCGGGTTAGTGCGCGGTGAAATAGGGGTGTTTCTAGTAACTCTTGAGGGGGGGGTAGCGAGTGGGGGTGCAGTCGCTGTTGGTGGTGCTGTAGGGCGCTGAGCGATTGTGCCTCCCCAGCGGGCGATCGAGGCTTGGAGCCAAGCTTTATCTATAGCTGCGGCACCGTCGCTACCCCAGCGCCAGCCGAGATAGGTAGCGCGATCGGTGGCGATGGCTGCGGAGGAACCAGAACTATCTTTCCAAGTAGCGACTGTTTGACTGTTTGCGTCGGCGGGAATCAAGACACCGCCTTGAACAGAGGCATTTTTTTGTTCGGGTGGCACCCAATTGCTAGAAGCGGTGCAGGCGAGATCCCGGCATCGGGTGCGGGGTTGCGGCGCTACCCGCTGAGTTAATGGAAAAGCCCAATAGGCGCCGAGGAGCGATCGCAAAGATTGGCGCACCAAAGCCGGGGAACTGCGGCCCACCGGCCCTGAAGCAATCAAGCGCCCGCCCTGAGATACCCAAGTTTCTAGAACTCTAATTTGTGCTGGCGTCCAAGTTTCAATATTGGGCAAAAACAGCACATTAACGCCTGCTAAATCCGCCGGACTTTTAATTTGTTCGAGATTGATCGGTTTGTAAGCAATGCCGCTTTCCCAGAGGCGGGTGGTAATCTTCACCCAATCGGGAGAATTCTCGGAACTGCGAACCACACCCAGAACTACTTCCGCAAAACTCGGAGAGGGAAATAGAATGGAGAGATTGAGTAATGTACTCGCTAAAGTTCCAACTAAGATTCTTTGCCAGAAAGTGAAAAATCTAGTTTTTTGAACCCCAGAGGAGGCTTCAGGAATTCGATCGGGCTTTTTGGTTTGTTGCATTGACACGAGAATTACCCACCACACCAATTAATAAAATTTCTATAACAATTTCGAGCGATCGATCTTTGCCTGCAACCTGAATCAGAAAAATGCACTACGACGCTTGCCATGGGAGCGAATTCGATCGCTAATCTTCTCCCAAAGTCATATAATGTGCGATCGAACAACCAGAATTAAAACAGGTTTGTAGTGAGGACTTCAGTCCGCATTTAAGAAGGACTAAAGTCCTCACTACAAACTTTACTGAGTTGCAGCTTCGTTTACCAGGTTTGTAGTGAGGACTTCAGTCCGCATTTAAGAAGGACTAAAGTCCTCACTACAAACTTTACTGAGTTGCAGCTTCGTTTTCCAGGTTTGTAGTGAGGACTTCAGTCCGCATTTAAGAAGGACTAAAGTCCTCACTACAAACTTTACTGAGTTGCAGCTTCGTTTACCAGGTTTGTAGTGAGGACTTCAGTCCGCATTTAAGAAGGACTAAAGTCCTCACTACAAACTTTACTGAGTTGCAGCTTCGTTTACCAGGTTTGTAGTGAGGACTTCAATCCGCATTTAAGAAGGACTAAAGTCCTCACTACAAACTTTACTGAGTTGCAGCTTCGTTTACCAGGTTTGTAGTGAGGACTTCAATCCGCATTTAAGAAGGACTAAAGTCCTCACTACAAACTTTACTGAGTTGCAGCTTCGTTTACCAGGTTTGTAGTGAGGACTTCAGTCCGCATTTAAGAAGGACTAAAGTCCTCACTACAAACTTTACTGAGTTGCAGCTTCGTTTACCAGGTTTGTAGTGAGGACTTCAGTCCGCATTTAAGAAGGACTAAAGTCCTCACTACAAACCTTACTGAGTTGCGGCTTCGTTTACCGGGAATCGATCGATCAACTGCATCGCCCGACAAGCATTTCGGCGCAAAGAATCCGCCACGTGAGGAACATGAGGAATCTGAGACAAGAAATCCAAAGTCCGGCGCAAAATCCGCACCACATCGCCTTCATCCAGACTGGTATGGCTAATGAGTTCCAACCATTCCACGCCCAGAGCCCACTGTTCCACCAAAGTTACCAAATCGCGTTCCAGCCAAATCGGGATGGCAGCTTCGTGGCGGTACTGCACTTGAAACAAGCGGCGGCGGAGGCCTTTTTGCAGATTGTCCAAAGGTGCCAAAACTTCCGGCGACAGCGAGTAGTGAGTCCAACTATCAGGGCGGGAAACTTCTGTCACCAAGGCCGCGCAAGCAGCAGCTAGGTGGTGGGGGTCGAGTTCGTCAAATTCCGCAGACATTAGGGACAAACCCAGCCACAGTTCGTTATCGCCGCGAATGGCGGCGCAAGCTTGGCCCAAGATTGTGGGTACCAACCTGTCGGAGGATTCATCTCGGTTCACATCTGGAGAAACTACTCTTTCCAAGCAACCGAAATTGAGCAAGATGTCAATTAAATTGAGAAATTGCTCCCAGTAGCGAGCTCGCTGCTTTTCTAAGTCTTGTTCGGCTTTGCGGATTTCTTTTTTCAATTCTTCGCCGCGGCGCTGGCGCTTGAGCAAAGTACCGGGATTGCCCCATTCTAGAACAGGGTGAATTTCTAGTTTAGCTTCTAGGGCCTCGATTTTTTGCAGTTGCTCGATCGCCTCCGGGCTCGGTTCCGGCGCGGGCAATTCTGGAATCGATTGAGCAACTGCGATAGTTTCTTCACTTCCCAAGCGGCACTGGCCGAGTCTCAGGGTCATTTCCGGCGGCGGGTTCAGGGTATCTGCGACGCTCAAGCGGGGCATTTGGGCGTGCAGGCTGGCGACATCGCTAATGGCGACGACATACCAGCGGTTATCTTTGCCCAAGCACACCAAATTTGGTGCTTGGCCCGAACCAGGGATTTTGGCAACCAGTACGGCGGGAACGGGGGTTGTGTGCGATCGTTTGGCTGTCGGGACGTGTTTACCCTTCAGACTCAGAACCGTACCGAGGACTGCAAAAGCCACAGCCACGGACATCTCTTTAATTCGGGCTTCTTCTGCTTGCTGCAATAAAGTTTTCAGCAAACGTTTGTCTTCTTTGAGCCTTCCCTGCAATTTTTCGTAATGGGCGAGTTCTTTTTCCAGGGTAGAGACATTACCTCCGGCTGCGAGCGACTCTTCGAGCACTGCCAATTCTGCTTGCAACTTGTCTAATTCTGCTTGCTGCGGCTGCAAGTACAAAGTTGATAGATATTGACCAAAACTGCGCTCTACCAACTCTTGAGCTTCTTCTAGAGTGTGAGTTTGCAGTAAATTCAGCACCATGCCGTAGCTGGGGGTAAACTGACTGGCGAGGGGGTCAGCCTTGGCTGTTGCCAAATAAGAGGCTTCTTTTGCGCCTTCAAAGCGGGTCTGAACTGCGACCACGTGCCCCAGCTCGTCCATACCCCGGCGACCTGCCCGACCGGCCATTTGCAGGAATTCTGAAGCGTTTAGCAGTCGGTGTCCCTTGTCGGTGCGCTTGGACAGGGTGGAAATGACTGTGGTGCGGGCGGGCATATTAATCCCGGCTGCGAGGGTTTCGGTGGCAAATACGACTTTAATCAAACCTCTACCGAAGAGTTCTTCTACTAAGCCTTTCCAAGCGGGTAAAATGCCTGCGTGGTGGGCGGCGATGCCTTTTAAGAGTGCTTCTTTTTGACCGAAGCGTTCTGCTTCTGGGTTGCGCTGTAAAAAATCGTCAATGATGCGTTTGAGTTCGGCTGCTTCGGCTTCGTTAACGAGGGAGAAATTGCTGACTTCTGCAACTGCTTGGTCACATCCGCGACGGCTGAAGATGAAGTAAATTGCTGGGAGCATATCTCGATCGTCCAACCGAGACAAAACATCGGCCAAACTGGGAGTAGGGATGCTACCTCTTTCTGCTTTTTGCTGCTTCTTTTTGGGGACTAACCGGATATTAGCTCTTTTGCCGGTTTCGTCTAGCAGGGGGAATACGCCTTTTTGATTGGCGAAGTGAAATTGTAGCGGGACTGGGCGAAAGTCTGAGTAGACGAGCTGCGTGGGCCCGTGGACTTTGTTAATCCAGTCTGTGAGTTGGGCGCTGTTAGCGACGGTTGCTGAGAGAGCGAGCAGTTGAATTTCGCTGGAACAGTAGATGATCGATTCTTCCCAAACTGTACCGCGCTGGCGATCGTTCATGTAGTGACACTCGTCGAGCACCACGGTTTCGACTCCGGTGAGGGAAGCACCGACAGCGCCAATGGGCGTTCCGTAGAGCATATTCCGAAATATTTCGGTAGTCATCACCAAAATCGGCGCATCTCGATTGAAGGAGATGTCGCCGGTGAGCAAACCTACCATCTCGTCTCCAAATTGACTGCGGAAGTCGCGCAGCTTTTGGTTGGAGAGAGCTTTGAGGGGAGTAGTGTAGAAGACACGCCTTCCCCGGGAGAGTGCTTGATGGATGGCGTATTCGCCGATTAATGTTTTCCCTGAGCCCGTCGGAGCGCACACGACAACGGATTTGCCTGCATCGAGGGCGGCGATCGCCTCTCTCTGAAAGTTATCTAGCTCGAATGGAAATATGGTCTTCAGATCCAGCGCTGGGCGGTTCTGGGAAGTTTCTGACACAAGGATTATTATGAGGTTTCAGGGTAGGTATGCTTCTATCTTGCCCAAAGCAAGGCAGCAGAGGACTGTATTGATTTTAGACCAACGCCCGCAAATCGGCACTCGAACAAAGAGAGAGAGCGGGAGATGGGGAGATGGGGAGAGGGGGAGAGAGGGAGAATTTTACTTTGGGCTTCTACTTGCGGATGATTATTCCCATTACCAATGCCCTGTTTGCCCTGTTTGCCCTGTTTGCCCTGTTTGCCCTGTTTGCCCTGTTTGCCCCATGCCCCATGCCCCATGCCCCATGCCCCATTCCCCATTCCCCAGTCTATGATTCCTGTTATTTCGACTATTCCTGTGGTGCAGCTTGCTTCGGGCGATCGGCTTTCGCTACAAATTTATCAGTTTCAAGGTGCCGTTCCCGGCAAAAAGGCTTACATACAGTCTAACCTCCACGGCGCCGAAATTAGCGGCAATGCTGTGATTCATCAATTAATTGAGTTTTTGATGTCCCAAGACAGCAATCTGTTAATTGGGGAAATTTTGCTGGTACCGGTTTGCAATCCTGTCGGTGTCAGCCAGCGATCGCACCATTTCTCGCCTGGCCGCTACAATCATTATGACGGAGCAGACTGGAACCGGATTTTTTGGGATTTTGAAAAAGAGGGCGAAGATATTGAGGGTTTTGCGAAATCTCATATCAATCTTGATGCTGATACGATCAAATTTAACTACAGAAAACAGATTGCTTTGAGTTTTGCGAAACAGTTGGCAAAAATTAATGCTCCCAGTTGCCGGCCTTACAGCGAAATTTATCGGTACAAGCTACAATCTTTGTGTCTCGATGCCGATTACGTGTTGGATTTGCACAGTTCCACGAATCAAGCTGTCGATTACGTTTACTGTTTTAGTTCTCGCGAGGAAAGCGCCAAGGCTTTTTTGCTCGATCGCGGAATCTTGATGGACGAGTACGACGGCGATGCTTTTGACGAGGCGTTTCTCAAGCCTTGGCTGGCGCTGGAAAAGAGTTTAACTCAGTTGGGAAGTGCGATCGGTGTTTTTGATGTAGAAGCTTGGACTTTAGAATTAGGTTCGGGAATGCAGATGAATCCCGAGTCGGTAGCCAAAGGTTTGCGAGGAATCAAAAATTACCTAGCCAGTAAAGGGATGTTGAAAATCCCAGGATTTCCGCTCCCTGAAACAGCGGCGCATGAAATAAATCTGACTCCCAAAAAGTCAGTGAAAAAATATTATGCTCCGGCGGGCGGCATGATTCAAAATCGAGTGCAATTGGGGAGTATTGTCAAAAAGGGCCATGGGCTTTATCAAATCCTCAGTTTTCACAAGAATTGGGAACTTCCGAGTGTAGTTGAAGTTGCGGCTGAGTCGGATGTTTTCGTTTTTGATGTCTCCACCAATCAGTCGGTAAATCAAGGAGAGTATGTATTATCTGTGATGGCAGATTGATATCGTCCGGGTTCGTAGTGAGGACTTTAGTCCTTTCTTTGATGCGGACTAAAGTCCTCACTACGAACCTTTTTTGGGATTGATTTATGGTTGGATGAAAATGCCGATCGCATTATGGACTCTCGCAGCAGTAGACGGCGGGCGATCGAGCAAACTGCCTCCCAAATACAAACTTGTCGAACTTCCCCCATCCAAGTTTAAAGCCTCCAAAGCCCCCATTTGCTGCAATATCTGCGCCAGTTCTGCGAAATTTGGGCCGGCCCCGCCCGCGCGGTTGTGGACGGCTACGATTAGCAAATTACCCGCAGCAGTTCGTGCGATCGCACTCCGAATCGCTGTCTGTCGAACATAGGCATCGCTAAACCCTTCCGCCTTCGCATCCACAGCCACTCGACTGTTTTGTACCAACACCGGCCCGCCACCGAGAATGTACGGAAAACGGTTGAAATCCGCCGGAATTGTGTTAGTTTCCAAACGCAGTAGAGTGCCAGCAGCTAATTGAGATGCCGGGGACAAATCGGAACGCAAAGCTAAAATATAACCGTTCCCTGGAATTGGAAAATTGGTTTTTCCCAGCGCACCTCCGGGGGATTGGCTGACAACACGCTCGCCCGCAACGGTTACAACTATTTCATCGTCGGAAAACGGAGTATAAGTCGCTCCCCAATCGGAATTGTAGCGACCGATTCCAGATTCGACGTAGGCACTATTTAACTGGGAAACAGATAAGCGTTGGTTCGCAGAAGTTATCAAGGTTTCTTGCAAAGTCAAACGGTTAATGACAAATTCTCCTCGGTCGTTCCAGGCGATCGCCCCGCGATTCAAAATCGGGCCGGAAAGCCATTTAGTATCCCGCCGAATCGCTCCTAAAGCTAGTCGATTGATGCGATTGAAAAATCCGGCGTTAATTGCAGCAGCCGTTCCCGAAACTTCGGCTGTTTGCAATAAAGGTGCCGTGCCTTTTTCGGTCGGCGGATTGCTCAACAGCGGTCTAATTTTTATACCGGATTGACGCGGATTTACTTCTAAGGAATATACGGGAAAACGAGCTGTCCCTAAATTTTGATACTGCTGTCTCCATCGAACTCCCGCCGCCCAAGCAATGTCTTTTTCTACTAATGAGTCGGGCCGAATGTCGATTACTAATCGATTGGGATTTCCCAGGCTGAAAACTTGCGGCCGCCAACCTAAAGGAATTTGTACTTTGATTCTGGTTTGATTCCCCGCAGGTTCGATTTTGAACGATCGCAATTGTTGACTGATCGCAAAAGCGCGATCGACAAAAGTGCGATCGACTTTGGCATCGATCGCGATCGACCATTCTTGACTGGCGATCGTCTGTACGGGTGCTAGCGGCTGCGAGAGAGCGGGTTTGGTCGGGTCGTCTGGTGTTTCGAGGTTTGGCGCTGGGGAACCCATTTGCAGCGGGATAGCGGGTTTTGTGGGGTCGTCGGGTGTGTCTCGCGGTGCGGGTGTTGGCGATGGAGTTGGTGTATCGACGATGTTGACTTGCCACGGGGCGGCGCGATCGAGATCGAGAACAATGCGATCGCCGGTTTCTCTGGCTGCTTGCCGAATTCCGGTGACATTTGCAGCTTGGGAGGTGATTTTGAGAATATTGTTGTCGATCGATATTTGCCAGCCGGCAAGTTTAGCAAAGTCGGTAATATCTAAGTAACGATACGAGCCTGTGGTTCGGGTTGTCAAACTTTGAGCATTAGTTAAAGATACGGAAAACCACTGTACCGGTTGTTTGGTGCGATCGGCTGTATTGAGCAAATCGACTCCGGCAGATTGCATTAAGCCAACATCGGCAATCCAAGTTCGGAAATTGGCAGATGTGTTATTTGTGGGCTGCTGAGTCCAAGCTAGCGGCAGAATTCGGCCGTTGAGAGAAACTTGGCGGCCTTGTCTAATTCTGGCCACTGGCGGTATAGATTGAGTCATTAGTTTTAACTCAGACTTGGCCACAGGCAAGATGCCTGTGCCACTATCGATCGAGCTTTTCTTTGTGGGGTGGGCTTCTAGCCCGCCCTTGTGGGCCACAGGCAAGATGCCTGTGCCACTATCGATCGAGCTTTTCTTTGTGGGGTGGGCTTCTAGCCCGCCCTTGTGGGCCACAGGCAAGATGCCTGTGCCACCATCAATTAACTGCTGTGTGGGGTGGGCATCTTGCCCGCCCCCAAATGCCAAAGGCAAGATTCCCCCAAATGCCACAGGCAAGATGTCTGTGCTACTCTTACTCTGCTGTGCTCTTCCCGGCTGATTCCACACTGAGCACAGGACGATCATCGCCAGTATGGGCGAAATCGAGACTGACAACATCCAGGGCAAAACACTCGATCGCCTTCTGTTAGCTGGTACTAACCGTTTTTGTCTACCGTGCATTTTTTTTAATTCTGGAAACTTAAAACCATTAACCGTCAAAAACGCCTGCAATACAGCACAACCGTAAAAAAATATAATTTTATTGGATAAACTTAATTTCTTTGGCTGTGTAGTTAGCTGTAATTCAATTGCATAATATAAGGCAGGGTTTTATTGTTTGTGAGCTGCACTGCGACAATGTTGCACCTACCGACCGATTTGATAGGTGGCTTTTGTGTTTGCTGGCGCTGCCTCGAAGCAACTCAACAGCACAGCGAGCAAAATAAAGTTAGAGTTACTATCTACCAATGTTCGCAGCAAGGCGATCGAGCCGACTCAGGAAAAAAACAAAAAAACTTGTCAAGCGCAGCTATCCCCTAGGAAATAGCTGCAATGTAATCTAGTTGCACTTCGGAGACGTGTCACAGTATCGCTGCTTTCTCAGAGTGGCTTATTTATACAAGACTTTCCCGAAGTGATGCGATCAAGATAAATTAGAATCTCCAAACAGGGTTTCCACGTTACGTAAAGGTAGCATCTACGTAAATTTTGACCGAATCAGCTTGCTATGTGCTGTTTTAAGATTTACTAGACTTCCACCACTCGGCAGCATTCTCTCTCCGAGCTATAAAAACAAATCAACCACACAATCACAGAAATAACATTCAATCAACATGGGTAACACGATCGATTCAAACACAAATGTGCATCAACCTGGGCGAGGAACTCCCTATGCCGGTCAAAACTGGCTTGTGGAAGAAAGAGATGCCTGCGGTGTGGGGTTTATTGCCAACCAAAGTGGCGAAGCTACTCACTCACTGATTCAAAAAGCCCTCCCAGCCTTAACTTGTCTGGAACATCGGGGCGGTTGTAGCGCTGACTCCGATTCCGGGGACGGTGCAGGTTTGATGACAGCGATTCCTTGGGAATTGTTGCATACTTGGTTTGCCGAACAGGGCATTGTGCCTCCTCCACAGGAAAACTGCGGCGTGGGAATGCTGTTTTTGTCTCAAGACGAAAGTCAAGCGAAGATAGCGCGGCAGGTGGTAGAGGAAGTTATGCAAGCACGCGGTTTCACCGTTGTGGGATGGCGGAAAGTTCCGGTTGTACCGTCGGTTTTGGGCCCGCAAGCCCGAGAAAATCAACCTCAAATCGAACAAGTCATCGTAAGTTCACCGAACTTAGCCGGAGATGATCTCGACAGACAGCTATTTCTCGCCCGTCGTACCATCGGGCACTCGCTATCGGATCGCCCCGGCTTCACTCGTCAAGAATTTTATAGTTGCTCTTTCTCCTGCCGCACGATCGTCTATAAAGGTATGGTGCGATCGGCTGTACTCGGAGAATTTTACCTCGATCTGAAAAATCCCGCTTACAAAAGCGCCTTTGCTGTCTATCACCGCCGCTTCAGTACCAACACGATGCCTCGCTGGCACCTCGCCCAGCCCATGCGCTTGTTGGGACACAACGGCGAAATTAACACGCTGTTGGGCAATATTACCTGGATGACGGCGCGACAAGCCAATTTATCTCACCCGAATTGGACTCAAGCCGATATCGACACGTTCAACCCCATTGTCAATCCCGACAGCAGCGATTCGGCAAACTTGGACAACGTGATGGAAATGTTGGTGCATTCCGGGCGCAGTCCCCTGGAATCCCTGACAATTTTGGTGCCAGAAGCCTACAAAAATCAGCCGGATTTGGCAACCTATCCCGAAATTGTCGATTTTTATGAATATTACAGCGGTATTCAAGAACCTTGGGATGGCCCGGCGCTGCTGGTATTCAGCGATGGGAAGCAAGTAGGTGCTACGCTCGATCGCAACGGTTTACGTCCAGCCCGCTACTGCATTACTAAAGACGGTTTGGTAATTGTCGCCTCCGAAGCCGGAGTTGTCGATATTCCTGAATCAGATATTGTCGAAAAAGGCCGCTTGGGGCCTGGACAAATGATTGCAGTTGACTTGCAAACCAAGGAAATTCTCAAAAATTGGCAGCTAAAACAGCGGATTGCGAAGCGCCACCCCTACGGCGAATGGCTGAAACAAAACCGCGAAACCTTGCAACCGCAACCTTTTGCTGAAACCGCAACTCTCGACTCGCAAACGCTGTTAGCAACCCAAACTGCTTTTGGCTACACAGCCGAAGATTTGGATATGGTAATTGTCGAGATGGCAAGTTCTGGAAAAGAACCGACTTTCTGCATGGGCGATGATATTCCCTTAGCTGTGTTGTCGGAAAAGCCTCAGTTGCTGTACAACTATTTCAAACAACGGTTTGCTCAAGTGACTAATCCGCCGATCGACCCTTTGCGCGAGGGAATGGTGATGTCGCTGACAATGAATATGGGTTTGCGAGGCAATTTACTGCAAGCAACACCGGAAAATGCCAAGCTGCTAAAAATTGATTCCCCGGTACTCAACGACGGTGAACTATCTTTCTTAAAAGAGCAAAAGTCTTTCCCCGCAAAGGAATTGTCAACGCTGTACAAAATTGCGGCCGGGCCCGGAGGTTTGCAAAGCGCAGTTGAGCAACTTTGTCAAGATGCTGCTAATGCAGTGCGCGACGGTGCGAGAATTCTGATTTTGAGCGATCGAGATCAGAAGGAAGAAGGAAGAAGGAAGAAGGAAGAAGGAAGAGGGGAGAAGGAAGAGGGAGATTTATCTGCTGTTGGTTTGAGTGCTGAATGTAGTTATATTCCGCCTTTGTTGGCAGTTGGTGCAGTTCACCACCATTTAATTAGCGTCGGAATGCGGATGCAAACTTCCCTCGTTGTGGATACCGCCCAATGTTGGAGCACTCACCACTTTGCGTGTTTGATCGGTTACGGCGCGATCGCAGTTTGCCCTTACCTAGCCTTGGAAAGCGTGCGCGGCTGGTGGGCTGACAGCAAAACTCAAAACTTGATGCAGCACGGCAAGGTGCCCAAAATTACCGTGACTGAAGCTCAAGCTAAATACCGCACAGCGGTAGAAAACGGCTTGCTGAAAATCATGTCGAAAATGGGAATCTCGCTGCTGGCTAGCTATCAAGGAGCACAAATCTTTGAGGCGATCGGCATTGGCGGCGATTTGCTAAACTTGGGTTTCAAAGGCACTGTTTCCCGCATCGGTGGTTTAAGTATCGCGGAACTTGCTAACGAAGTAATGTCTTTCCACTCTCAGGCTTTCCCCGAATTACTCCAGAAAAAGCTGGAAAACTTCGGTTTCGTGCAGTACCGCCGCGGTGGCGAATATCACATGAACAGCCCGGAAATGGCCAAGGCTTTGCACAAAGCTGTCGCTACTTTTGACGAAGGAAGAAGGAAGAAGGAAGAAGGAAGAAGGGAAGAGGAAGAAGGAAGAAAGGGTAACGGTAACGGTAACGGTAACGGTAACGCGGCCGAAGCAAAAACGGCTTACGACCATTACGAAGTTTACAAGCAACAGCTCGAAAACCGTCCTGTCACAGCTTTGCGGGATTTGTTGGGCTTTGCGAGCGATCGCCCTTCCATCCCCATCGAAGAAGTCGAATCTGTAGCAGATGTTGTCAAACGTTTCGCCACCGGTGGAATGTCTCTCGGCGCTTTATCCCCGGAAGCCCACGAAACTTTGGCGATCGCGATGAACCGCATCGGCGGCAAATCCAACTCCGGCGAAGGCGGCGAAGACCCGATCCGATACAATGCGATCAACGATGTGAGCGCGGCTGGTTTCTCACAAACCCTACCTCACTTAAAAGGTTTGCAGAACGGCGACACAGCCTGTTCCTCAATCAAACAGGTAGCTTCCGGGCGTTTCGGCGTAACTCCCGAGTACCTGATGAGCGCCAAACAAATCGAAATTAAAGTCGCACAAGGTGCGAAACCGGGTGAAGGCGGCCAATTACCAGGGCCGAAAGTCAGCGAGTACATTGCCTATTTGCGCCGATCGAAACCGGGCGTAACTTTGATTTCCCCACCGCCTCACCACGACATTTATTCGATCGAGGATTTGGCGCAGTTGATTTTTGACTTGCATCAAATCAATCCGAAAGCGGGTGTTTCGGTGAAGTTGGTATCGGAAGTCGGCATCGGAACAGTCGCAGCGGGTGTTGCAAAGGCAAATGCCGATGTGATTCAAATTTCCGGTCACGACGGCGGCACGGGTGCGTCTCCACTGAGTTCGATTAAGCACGCAGGTTCTCCGTGGGAACTCGGATTAACCGAAGTTCACCGAGTGCTGATTGAGAATAAGTTGCGCGATCGAGTTTTACTGCGCGTTGACGGCGGCTTCAAAACCGGCTGGGACGTAGTTGTCGGCGCTTTGATGGGCGGCGAAGAGTACGGTTTCGGCACAGTCGCAATGATTGCCGAAGGCTGCATCATGGCTCGGGTTTGCCACATGAATAGTTGTCCTGTAGGCGTCACAACTCAACAAGAACACTTGCGGAAACGGTTCCCCGGAACACCGGAACACGTGGTGAATTTCTTCTATTTCGTAGCAGAAGAAGTGCGGAGTTTGTTGGCAAAATTGGGTTATAAGTCGATCGCAGATATCATCGGCCGCGGGGATTTGCTGAAAATGCGCGAAGGGGTGAAACTAACTAAAACCCAAGCGATTAATTTGGATTGTTTAACCAAGTTACCGGATACTAAGGGCGATCGATCTTTCTTAGTCCACGGCGATATTCACAGCAACGGCCCAGTCTTAGACGACGACTTGCTAGCGGATGTTGAGATTCAAAGTGCGATCGCCAATCACGGCACTGTCAGCAAGAGTGTAAAATTGGTAAATACCGATCGCACTGTAGGAGCACGTTTATCAGGTGCGATCGCCCTGCAACACGGCAACACAGGCTTTACTGGTGAAATCACCCTCAACTGCACAGGTAGCGCAGGCCAAAGCTTCGGCGCGTTCAACTTACCAGGAATGACACTGCGACTGTCAGGCCAAGCTAACGACTACGTTGGTAAAGGGATGCACGGTGGCGAAATCGCGATCGAACCCCCGACTGGTGCAACCTATGATGCTGCCGAAAATGCGATCGTTGGTAACACTTGCTTGTACGGCGCAACAGGCGGAATCCTGCTAGCAGCCGGTAAAGCGGGCGAACGATTTGCAGTGCGTAACTCAATGGCGAAAGCAGTCATTGAAGGTGCCGGCGATCACTGTTGCGAGTACATGACAGGTGGCGTCATAGTCGTCTTAGGAAAAGTCGGCCGGAACGTCGGCGCTGGAATGACTGGCGGCTTGGGTTATTTCCTCGATGAAGATGGCAATTTCCCAGCGCACGTCAACGGAGAGATTGTGAAGATGCAGCGGGTTTCTACGACCGCTGGAGAGGCGCAATTGAAAGAGTTAGTTGAGATGCAGCGCGATCGAACTAACAGCAAAAAAGCCGCGAAAATTCTCGCCAATTGGTCGGAATACTTGCCGAAGTTCTGGCAAGTTGTGCCGCCAAGCGAAGCGAATTCGCCCGAGGCTTCGGAACAAAAGATTGCTGTGAAAGCATAATTTTGCAGCAAGTTAATTAGAAAAGGGGCGATGCAAGTCGCCCTTTTTTTGAATCTACGGCACTTACGAATTGGTAGTCAAAAACCCGGTTTTTCACAACAACTCAAACAAAATTTCTTGCTCCCCCCCTTAGCAAGGGGGGGCTGGGGGGGGGTAAAAGCCAAACAACAACGAAAAAACCCTCTTCCTCTAGCTCCCCCCCTTAGCAAGGGGGGGCTGGGGGGGGGTAAGAAAGGCCAAAAACCAACGAAAAAACCCTCTTCCTCTAGCTCCCCCCCTTAGCAAGGGGGGGCTGGGGGGGGTAAAAGACCAAACAACAACGAAAAAACCCTCTTCCTCTAGCTCCCCCCCTTAGCAAGGGGGGGCTCGGGGGGGGTAAAAAGCCAAACAACAACGAAAAAACCCAAATAAAACAATGACAAAGCTCTACAACAAAACCTCAGAAAAACTCAAACGACAGCGACTTCGCAGAGAAATGACCAATGCCGAAAAACGTCTCTGGGAAAAAATCAAAAGCAGACAGCTTGAGAATTGTAAATTTCGCAGACAATACAGCGTAGCAGAATTTGTGATCGACTTCTACTCACCGGAAATCAAATTAGCACTAGAAGTTGACGGTGATAGTCATTTTGAAGAAGGTGCTGTAGAATATGACGCAGCAAGACAAGAATTTATTGAAGCAGCAAGAATTAATTTTTTAAGATTTACAAATGATGATGTTTATCATAATTTGGATGGGGTTCTAGAAGTGATTGTCGCTGCGATTAAATCGCTGAGAACCTTAGGCGTTTTACCCCCCCCAGCCCCCCCTTGCTAAGGGGGGGAGCAAGAGTAGATAAGATGGGATTAAATCGCTGAGAAGCTTAGGCGTTTACCCCCCCCCAGCCCCCCCTTGCTAAGGGGGGGAGCAAGAGTAGATAAGATGGGATTAAATCGCTGAGAAGCTTAGGCGTTTACCCCTCCTTGGTAAGGGGGGGAGCAAGAGTAGATAAGATGGGATTAAATCGCTGAGAACTTTAGGTGTTTTACCCCCCCCAGCCCCCCCTTGCTAAGGGGGGGAGCAAGAGTAGATAACAAAGAAACCGGGTTTCTGAGGTCAGCGCCTACACAAAAATTCCCCCACTTCAGCTATAATCAAAACCATCCTCTCCATCCTCACAAACCCGCCATGAAACGCTGGCCCGACGGACAACAACTAGACGACGGCAAATACATCATCGAAGAATACCTAGGTGGCGGCGGATTCGGTGAAACCTACCGCGCTCAAAATCGCCATGAAGGTAAGTCAGTTGCGATCAAAACTCTGAATCTTTACCAACAATTTCAGCCGGATTTTGCTAAAACACAAAATAAATTCCTCAAGGAAGCAATGTCTTTATCCAAGTGTCGTCATCCGCATATTGTCGAAGTTTATGATATATTTCGCGAGGGTGATTTCAATTGTATGGTAATGGAATTAATCGAGGGGATTGACTTAGCTGCCCATCTTAAAGAAAACGGCCGTTTGTCGGAACAAAAAGCTTTGTCAATGATTCAGCAATTAGGCGATGCACTGACTTGCGTCCACAAGCAAAACCTGACTCACCGCGATGTTAAACCCGAAAATATCATGCTCAGAAAGCGCGGTATGGAAGCTGTTTTGATTGATTTTGGTTTGGCGCGACAGGCGACGTTATCGGGAAAGTTAATGACTAATAGTAGCAGGGGAACTGAGCATTATGCACCCATTGAACTTGCGGAACAACGCCCTCAACTTGGCGCTTATACTGATGTTTATTCTTTGGCGGCGACGCTGTATAATATGCTCACAGATAACAAGCCGATTCCGTCGCCCGGTAGAAAGATTATTGATCCTTTTATTCAGCCAAAACAGTATGATAATAAAATTAGCGACAGGGTGAATGCCGCTATTATCAAAGGGATGGAGTTGGAACCGCAAAATCGCCCGCAGTCTGTGCAGGAATGGTTGGATTTGGTGATACCGAAACCAGTGGCTGCTGAGACTACGCGGGTGATTTCAGCCGTGGGGATGGATTATATAAACTTGCGGAATTTATTAGCAGCTAAAAAGTGGAAAGAGGCGGATGAGGAAACGGAGAGAGTGATGTTAAAGGTGGCGGGTAGGGAGAAAGAAGGATGGCTGGAGGAAAAACATATGGATAATTTTCCCTGCGAGGACTTGCGTACCATTGACCAGCTTTGGGTAAAATACAGCAATGGGCGCTTCGGCTTTAGCGTGCAGAAGCGCATCTATCAAAGTCTGGGGGGAACTAGGGAGTATAATACAGAAGTTTGGGAGAAGTATGGCGACAAGGTAGGGTGGAGAAAAAAGAACTCATGGCTGTACTACAACGACCTCACTTTTTCAGAGAAAGCACCAGAAGCTCACCTCCCGGCCCTTTGGGCCGGCCCTCGGTGTCTTTCGTGGCGTGGTGGGGTGTGGTGGTGTTTGTTGTGCTTTGCCTCTTCTCTCGCGTCGAGACTTGTAGACTGTAACATCTAAGCGTTACAGATTTTTATTAAGACTTGTGAACTAGACTTTTTGAACGAAGCCATGCCTGTTCTACGTTTCCGATACCTGGCACTCACTATCCACAGTTTCCAGCTCTTTTTCCGTATTTTTTTGTAGTATCTGCCCCGCTATTTGCGGGTTGTAACAATTAGCAAAAATGAACTTTTCAGCCACCTCGATAACTTCTCCTGATACCTCCCATTCCCCCCAAGGCAAACACAACTGTCCCCGCGCAGCCTGCTTTGGCTTCCCCTTCACCTTCAGCCCAGCCAATAGCCGATTTCCCCAATGGTTTTTTTTCTCAGATTTTGGTTTTGGGCGATACTGCTTGCAGAATTTGCGATAAGCCGCCGCACACTCATCCAAAGTCTTACCCAATGCCAAAAACGCCGGATGCCATTGAGTAATCCCATCATCAAGACTAACGCACTCGCACGGCTAGAAACCGGGTTTTTTAGCTAATCTACGCACTACAGCGAATAATTCGTAAAAAAACCCGGTTTCTGGATACCCATGCGTAAGTCCTAGTATACGTGCCTTAAGCAAGGAGACTTAGTAAATGGTATGTGATATTTGCGGAACAGAAGGTGTGCGAGTTCGCCGAATTCCCAGAACCTATGGTAAAGGCAAAGATTTGCTAGTTATAGAAAACATTCCGGTAATAAGCTGTCCTCATTGTGGCAGTAGTTATCTCACAGCCGAAACACTCCATGAAATCGACAGAATTAAACGCCAGCGTAAAAGTGTAGCGGTAGAACGTTCTGTAGAAGTAGCTAGTTTTGCTTAGTCAAGTATTACTTTCATCATCATACATTGTGAATTGTATGGGCGGGTTCACCCTAATTTATATCACTCAACGACAATCTAAATAAACCCGCCCTCCCCCACCCAAAATCTCGACAAAATTCAGAATTTATTGATCATCGCGTGGGGTGGCGGCGGGTTTATAAATATTTCGGTTTTTCAATCTAAATCTTGCTAAGCCTATTGCTTTGTGTTAAGATATATTGAAAAAGCGGATTTTTACTGAGAGGTGAATCGATGCCAATATTAACATTGACATTAACCGATGACCAAGTAATTGAATTAGCTGAGAAATTACCCGATCGCAAAAAACAGCAATTATTAAAACTCTTACTGATGCAGCCTTGGGAATCCTGGGCAAAATTAACCCATGATGGCCCAGAAAAAGCGCGACTACCAGCAAAAAAAACTGACACAAAAACTCTTAGTGCTCCCCTTTAAAAAGGGCTAACTCTTGCTCCCCCCCTTAGCAAGGGGGGGCTGGGGGGGGTTAAAATACCAGCATTAAAAAGGGCTAACTCTTGCTCCCCCCCTTAGCAAGGGGGGGCTGGGGGGGGGGTTAAAATACCAGCATTAAAAAGGGCTAACTCTTGCTCCCCCCCTTAGCAAGGGGGGCTGGGGGGGTTAAAATACCAGATTAAAAAACGGCTAACTCTTGCTCCCCCCCTTAGCAAGGGGGGGCTGGGGGGGGGTTAAAATACCAGATTAAAAAACGGCTAACTCTTGCTCCCCCCCTTAGCAAGGGGGGGCTGGGGGGGGTTAAAATACCAGATTTAAAAAGGGCTAACTCTTGCTCCCCCCCTTAGCAAGGGGGGGGCTGGGGGGGGTTAAAATACCAGATTTAAAAAGGGCTAACTCTTGCTCCCCCCCTTAGCAAGGGGGGGCTGGGGGGGGTTAAATACCAAGCAACCAACAATAAAATCCTATATAACAATGACAAAACTCTACAACAAAAGCTCAGAAAAATTCAAGCGACAAAAACTTCGCAGAGAAATGACCGAAGCTGAAAAGGAGCTATGGAAACGTATCAGAAACAGACAGCTTGAGAATTGTAAATTTCGCAGACAATATAGTGTAGCAGCATTTGCGATCGACTTTTATTCACCAGAAATCAAATTAGCACTGGAAGTTGATGGTGACAGCCATTTTGTGGATGGCGCTGTAGAATATGATGCAGAAAGACAAGAGTTTATTGAGTCGGCAAAAATTCATTTTTTGAGGTTTACGAATGATGATGTTTATCATAATTTGGATGGGGTTTTAGAGGTGATTGTGGAGGGGATTAAATCGTTGAGAACATCGGGTGTTTTACCCCCCCCAGCCCCCCCTTGCTAAGGGGGGGAGCAAGACAAGAGTGTCTATGAGAACATCGGGTTTTTTACCCCCCCCCCAGCCCCCCCTTGCTAAGGGGGGGAGCAAGAGTGTCTATAATTCAAAATTCATAATTCACAATTTATATGACATCAAAAATCACCCTCACCATCACACAAGGCAATCTCAAAGGTCAAGAATTCACCTTTGAATCTCGCACCACCTGCATCATCGGCCGCGCTAAAGACTGCTATCCCAAAATTCCCGACGACGACAAACACTCCACCATTTCCCGCTATCACTGCTTCCTCGATATCAATCCTCCCGATATCCGCATCCGCGATTTTGGTAGCAAAAATGGTACGTTTGTTAATGGCAAAAAAATCGGTCAGCGAGAATCACATCAAACTCCTGAAGAAGCCGCAAAAATCCAATTTCCCGAATGCGACTTGCAAGGGGGAGATGAATTCAAACTCAGCGATACTTCGTTTCGAGTTGGCATTGCCCTTGACCCGGAAAACCTCAAAACTGTCAAATCTGAAAAACCCCCGACTGTTCCCTCAAATCAACCGAAGCTGTGGGAAATGCTGAAAGCTTTTCTGTTCAAAGAAGCTAATGTGGGAGTTCTGGGTGATTACGTTTTACTAAAAGAGTTGGGTAAGGGTGGTTTTAGTTTGGTTTATTTGGCGCGTAATAAACTGACAAACGAAGAAGTCGCCCTGAAAGTTATGTTGCCAAAAGTCGCGGCGAATCAGCGGGCGGTGAATTGGTTTTTGCGGGAAATTGAGAATACTAAAAGTTTAAGACATCCCAATGTTGTCGAGTTGAAAGAATCGGGTTATGCCGATGAAACGTTCTTTTTTACATTAGAATATTGCCAAGGTGGTAGTGTTATTGATTCTATGGAAAAACGCGGTATCACGACTTTGCCTGTGGATGAAGCTGTGGCAATTATTCTGCAAGTTTTGGACGGCTTAACTTACACGCACAATGCAGAAATTCCTAATGTAAAATTGGCTGATGGCAGTTTTGGTAAAGGACGCGGTTTGATTCACCGGGATTTGAAACCGGGGAATATTTTCCTGGCGAATGTGGGTGGGAAACAAGTTGCGAAAATTGGGGATTATGGATTAGCAAAAGCTTTCGATTTGGCGGGATTAAGCGGTCAAACTCTGACGGGAAGTGCGGTAGGGACTCTGGGTTTTATGTCGCGACAACAGGTGATTGATTTTAAGTATGCAAAACCGGAGGTTGATGTGTGGGCGGCGGCGGCTTGTTTGTATGCGATGTTGACGGGGTGTTTGCCGCGCAATTTGCAGGGTCAAGATCCGTTTTTGGCGGTTTTGCAAAGTGATGCTGTTCCAATTCGCGATCGCACTTCGGCAATTCCCAAACCGCTAGCAAAGGTAATCGACTTGGCTTTAATTGACAATCCTGAAATTTATTATAAAAGTGCGGCGGAATTTAAGCAAGCGCTACTAAATAGTATAAATATCTTGTAAAAGTCATTTTAATTTAATTTTGTAACGGGCTCTTCGGCCCGTTCCACACAAATAGTTTTTTTCTGTGTAAGGGGCCGAAGAGCCTGTTCCTAGTTTAACGCACGGACGATCGCAAAACCGGGTTTTTGGGGCTTGATGCGTAACTCTTTTTAGTTAAACTCGACTAAACTTGAGATTTGAGATTGATGCAATTGATATCGAACTTAGCATCGGTGAGATTTGCCCCTCGAAACGAAGTACCATCAGCATTGGCAATCTCTCGAACAATAGCAGAAAAAGAGACAAACGCCAACCAAAGATACAGCAACGACAGCAAAGCGAAACACGTACCCAAAAACAGTTTCTGAGTGGTCAAAAAAGCGCTAGCAGTTGCAGACAACAAAAAAGCTGCTCCGTAAGTCGCCACACTTCCCGCCGCCACGATCGCAATTTTAGCAACTTGACGGCGAATCCGAGAACTCACAAAAAACATTAACACGCCGCCGATCGCCATTCCCGCCAAAGCAGCCTGGGAATTATTGTTAGTTGCAGTCCCAACATAGAAAAATCCCAACAAAGCTCCTGATAGCATAGCAGAAATTGTGCCCGCCAATCTACCGATTTTTGAGGTTGACGGCTGCGTGCGGGCGATCGCCCCAGCCACACCAGCAGCGCTCAAAACCCCGTACAGCAACAACACAAAAGGCCAACTGCGAGAACCCGGTACCTGTCCTTGCGTGCTCAAAATCAGCCGAGTCACAACATCGCCCACAATCACACAAATCGCGATCGCCACGCCACTCAAAACAGCAATCTGTCGCCCAGAAAGCCCGATTTTCGCACCAATAAAATTCGCCCCCACCAACTCAGCATTTCTAAAATTGCAGCCTCGAACATCCGCACCGCCAAAATCAGCACCGTTAAGAACTTGTCCCCGGAACGATCGATCGCACAAAACTTGATTGCTAAAATTATTGGTATCAGAATAACTCATATTTCTCTTCTCTTCCTTCGCGTCCTTAGCGTCTAAGCGGTTCGCGCAGGCTGCGCCAACGCGGTTCATTCAAAACAAATCTCCGTCACCAAATGAAACTTAATCACAAAATCCAACAAATTTCCCACATTCTCGGTTTTGGAATCTTGCTCGCACCAATACTAACCTACAACATTCCCTACTTTTCGCGTCCAGCACAAACCAACGAAGTGCGATCGCTATTTCCAGGAATCGCCTACCGACGCGAATTTCGCTCAAATCCTCGTCCCGTCCTCATTCACACTGTTAGTATCGACCTCAAAGCGCCAGGAATTGGAATTTATGTCACACCCGGAAGCGCCACACCCGATTTAACAGAAACCGACGCCCGCACCGCTACTGAATTCCTCAAAGAATTTAAATTACAATTAGCTGTCAACGCCAATTTCTTCTATCCGTGCGTTGAGGAAGCACCTTGGAATTATTATCCCCGCAGTGGCGATCGCGTAAATAACGTCGGACACGCGATTTCTAAAGGTGAGGCTTACTCTCAAGCAGAATCACACTTTCCCGCCCTTTGTTTTGACGCCAAAAACCGCGCTCAAATCGTCGAAAACGGTGTTTGTCCTCAGGGCACAGCCTATGGGGTTGCGGGAGATACGGTGCTGGTGAAAAATGGCAAAGCAGTAGCACAAAGTAAGGAAAAAATCAAGGATGATAAACCTTATCCGCGAACAATTGTGGCGATCGACAAAACTGGCGAAAAATTGTGGTTGATTGTAGCAGATGGCAAGCAAAGGCTGTACAGCGAAGGGCTGAAATTAAGCGAAATAACAGAGATTTCGAGGCAGTTGGGAGCCGATACAGTGCTGAATTTGGATGGTGGCGGATCGGTAACTTTGGCAGTAGCGTCGCCGTCGGGAGCAAAATTATTAAATGCTCCGATTCAGAACAAGATTCCGATGCAGCAGCGTCCGATTTCCAATCATTTAGGGTTTTACGCGCGGGAAAATTAGGGTTGCAAATAGTCGTGCAGGAACCCGGGAGTATCAATCGATGTTGATTTCGATGAGTGAAGTTGTTGCCAATCTTCCATCGGCGAGATAGCGGCCTGTGCTTTTAGCAACCTGCATGAGTTGTATTGCTTCGGAAAAGTACGAATTTTCCCAGACTGTTTGGGCTTTGGGGATTGATTATTTGGCTTGGGCGCTTAATTGGAGAGTCCAAGACACATGGCTAGTCGGTAATTGCTCGGAGATGGCTTATTAGAAGTTGACCAGAATTGCGATCGGCATCACTGCAAACCAACCTAAATTTGGAGTACAGTAGTTCCATATCGTTTAAGTGTTGAGTTGAATGCAAAAAATACTAGGACAGCTAAAAAAAAACACATAGCGAAGCGGAATTTTTCATTTATACCAGATCAAAAAATCCTGATAGCATCATTAATAGTGATTCCGATTCACTTGATTCTTGGCAAGATATCATTCTTGCTATCCTTCCAAAATGGCATATCAGCAGTTTGGCCGTCAGGAGGTCTATTTTTGGCTGCTTTTTTATTGATAGGGCCCCCCATTTTACCTGCTCTCTTGTTCGCGGATTTAGTGAATAGCTTTATAATTCCCCAGAATGAGTTACTCACATCCTGTCTCCTTGGTGTCTGCAATATTGCAGATCCGCTAGCAGCAAGTTTTCTGATAAATCACTTTGTAAAATACCGAAATTTACTAGCTAGATCGCAGGATGTTTTTAGGTTTTTCGTGCTACAGATACCCACGCCTATTATTAGTGGCACTCTTGCCGCTACCGTGCTGTGTCAGCGAGGAATTAGCCCTTGGAGTGCTTACCCAGAAGTTTGCTGGGTTTGGTTTACCTCAACCATTATCGGTACGCTGATTGTGACGCCAGCAATTTTGGCGTGGGCTCAGAAACCCAAGCAGCAGCAAAGATTTTCGTGGCAACAGATTTCGGAATTTGGACTTTTGCTATTATCGCTGGTTGTCATCAGCAAAATTGCCTTTTGGCAACAGTATCCCGTCGAATATATGATGATTCCGCTGCTGATTTGGTCGGCATTTCGATTCAGCGCCCGGGAATCGACTTTGCTGGTGGTAATTGTTTCGGCGATCGCAGTTTTTGGCACAGCCCGCGGTTTGGGTTCTTTTGTCAGGCCTTCCGTTAGTGAATCGCTGTTGCTGCTGCAATCTTTTATCGGTGTTGTCGCTGTTACTACCTTTGTTTTGTCTGCGGTAATTAATGAAAATAGACAGGCAGAAGCCACGCTCAAAAAGCTCAATAATGAGTTAGAACAGCGAGTAGAAGAACGCACCGCCCAACTTCAAAAAGCTAAACAAACCGCTGACGCCGCCAACCAATCCAAAAGCGACTTTCTCGCCAACATGAGCCACGAACTTCGCACTCCCCTCAACGGCATTTTGGGTTACGCTCAAATCATGAACCGTTCGCAATCTTGGGGAGAAAAAGAGCGCAATGGTGTCAGCATTATCTACCAGTGCGGGTCGCATCTTTTGACACTGATTAATGATATTCTAGACATCTCTAAAATCGAAGCAGGCAAATTAGATTTACATCCGAAAGCTTTTCATTTCCCATCTTTCTTACAAAGCATTGTTGAGATTGTTCGCATCCGCACCGAACAAAAACAAATTGATTTGATTTATCTCCCCGACTCTGAACTTCCCGAAGGCATAGAAGCCGATGAAAAGCGCTTGCGTCAGGTCTTAATTAATCTACTGGGAAATGCAGTCAAGTTTACCGATCGAGGCAGCGTTACTTTCAAAGTCGAAGTAACCAAACATGAGGAATCGCTAGATTGCCAATCTTCAATCGAAAATCGAAAATCGAAAATCCAAAATCGCCTGATTCGCTTTCAAATAGAAGATACAGGCGTCGGTATGACTCCTGATTCGATGACCAAAATCTTTACACCTTTTGAACAAGTAGGAGATACCCACCGCAAAACTGAAGGTACCGGACTCGGGCTGGCAATTAGCACCAAAATTGTCAATTTAATGGACAGTAAAATTGAAGTAACCAGTGATTTTGGCAGCGGCAGCACCTTCGCTTTTACCGTCAATTTCCCCTTAGCTGCTGACTGGGTAAATGCCGCCGCCACCGCTACGGGAAAGCAAATTGTTGGCTATCAGGGAACTCAGAAAACGATTCTCGTTGTCGATGACAACTGGCAGAACCGTTCAGTGATTGTCAGCCTCTTGGCACCAATTGGTTTTGCGGTTGTCGAAGCAGAAAATGGCGAGGATGGTTTAGCTAAAGCAGCTAAAATAAAACCTGATTTAATTATCGCTGATTTGTCGATGCCTGTGATGGACGGTTTTGAAATGCTGCGGCAGTTGCGGAGTTCTGAATCGTTAAAAAATCTGCGTACTGTCGTCTCGTCTGCTTCTGTTTATGAGATGGACAGGCAAAAAAGTTTGGATGCTGGGGGTGATGATTTTTTGCCGAAGCCTGTGCAGCTTGAGGAATTATTTTTTATTGTGGAAAAGCACTTGAAAATCAAATGGAATTATCAGCAGACAGCCTCCAATGAAACTGCTGGGGAACAATTAACACCGAAACCTAAAGGTAATTCACTTCTGCCAAGTTCAGCAATGGCAGTTCCTGCACCGGAAGAGTTAGCTTTGTTACTCAATTTAGCCCAGCAGGGGCGCTTGAAAAAATTGACTGAAGAAGCTAAACGCATTGCACAACTAAACAAGGGTTATACTGAATTTGTGCAGCCTATTTTGGAATTGGCAAAGAGCTTTCAAACTGATAAAATTGAAGACTTGCTCAAGCAGTATCTGAACTAACAGGAGAAATATTTATGTCAGAAGCTGAGTTAATTTTAGTAGTAGATGATACGCCCGCTAATCTAGATGTCATCTCGGAGGCGTTGACGGATGCGGGTTATGAAGTTGCGATCGCCATTGACGGCGAACGAGCTCTCAAGCAAGTTCAGTATACGCTGCCGAGTTTAATTTTACTCGATGTCATGATGCCGGGAATTAACGGCTTTGAAACCTGCCGCCGCCTCAAAGCTTCGCCAGCTACCAAGGACATTCCTGTAATTTTTATGACTGCTTTGTCGGATACAGCAGATAAGATTAAAGGATTTCAGATCGGTGCTGTTGATTATATCACTAAACCTTTTGAAGAAATGGAGGTGTTGGCGCGTGTCAATACTCACATCAAACTCCGAAATTTGCATAAAGAACTAGAACAGCACGTAGCCTCGCGCACGGCGGAACTAACTTCTGCTTTGGCGCAAGTCAAGCAATCGCAGCTTCAGTTAATTCAGAACGAAAAAATGTCGGCTTTGGGCAATTTAGTTGCTGGTGTGGCTCACGAAATCAACAATCCAGTCGGTTTTATTTATGGCAATATCAAGGAGTTAAATTTGGCATTACAAGACATTGTTGAGCATTTGCGGCTTTATCAGCAAGAATGTCCAAATCCAGGGAAAGATATTGAATTTCACGCGGTAAACATTGATTTAGAATATGTATTGCAAGATACAGCGAAGATGCTATCATCAATGGAGATCGGATGCGATCGCCTCCGCAACATCAGCACTTCCCTCCGCACCTTCTCCCGCGCCGATACGGCTGTGAAAGTCTTGGCTAACATCTGCGACGGTATTGATAGCACGCTGATGATTTTGCAGCACCGCCTGAAAGCTCAAGATACTCGCCCCGAAATTCAAGTTCTTAAGGAATATAAAGATATCCCTCCCGTAAAATGTTATTTGGGACAACTGAATCAGGTGTTTATGAATGTGATCTCAAATGCGATCGATGCTGTGAATGAGTGCAGTTACGGACGCAGTTATCATGACATTGAAGCGTCTCCTAATAAGATTACTATTACAACCGAATTAAGTGAAGACAGACAAAGGGTCGTAGTCAAAATTAAAGATAACGGTAAAGGGATTTCTCAGGATGTAAAAGCACACATTTTTGACCACTTGTTCACTACGAAATTAGTCGGTGAAGGGACGGGGTTGGGTTTGTCTATTAGCCGCCAGATAGTGGAAGAAATGCACGGCGGCACTTTGACTTGCTCTTCTGTGTTGGGTGAGGGGGCCCAATTTACGATCGCACTGCCGATCGATTAATGCGATAATTTAGAACGATCCCCAGCGGCAATTTGATTGTTCTGGATGTGCAGCCTCTGTTCGGCTGTGACGCTGACTGCGAGGCTAAGTATACTCGATCGATCGCCCAAATTTGGCAAGCTCATCAACCGTACTTGGCTTGAGGTGCCGATTTTCCCGCGCCGGCGTTGCTGTGGAGTCGCCCAAGGAAACGGAAATGGTGGAGACTCCTATTTTTGCAGCATTCCAAAGACTATCGGGCGGCTGATTTGGATTTGGTCGATCGCGCCGCACCCGTGACAAACAGCGCCAAGTTAGATAGTATTTGACAAGCTCAAATGTGCTATCTGCGGGATCGTGACGCAAAAAAACCGCCCGGGGAATGTTTAAGCGGTTCTGCTGCGAGGAATGAACCCAAGAGAATCTTCACGAATTTTTGTGAGATTGGGAACGGAATCTGCCACAATTGGTAAGTAACAAAAATTGATTTTAAATACAAGCTTCAGCCACTATACTAATAAGTGTAGGTTGGCATGAGGAAAATGCCAATGGTCAAAAAAAATCGCAATGTAGTTAGTTCAAATCCAGACAGCAAAGTCAAAGTCGGACTTTCGCTGACTCCTTCTAGTGCCGATCGGTTGAACGCGATCGCTCGAAAGCTGGGAATATCAAGGTCGGAACTCCTAGAACGCTTGGCAAAAGGCGCTCTGGATATTTCTAAGGACAAGAGTCAAGTTAGTGTCACTTGGAAAAAAGGTGAAGAAATTGCGGTCGAGACCGCTGAATTGGAAGGGGAAACAGCCGAAAAAAGCGACAGTAATGACGCGATAACGGCAGAAACTCTATTGGACTCGGTGAGCGTACAGTCAAATCCCCTGCAAGTAAGTTATGAAGCTTCACAGCAGCAGTTGACTGAACGCGAAAGTACGATCGCCCAATTGCAGCAGCAATTAGCTACCGAAAAGCAAAATCTCGAAAGTCAATTGCAGGAAACTGTATCGAAGTCAAGTTACGAATCTTTGCAGCAGCAGTTGAGCGAAGGCGAAAGTGCGATCGCCCAATTGCAGCAGCAATTAGCTACCGAAAAGCAAAATCTCGAAAGTCAATTGCAGGAAACTGTACCGAAGTCAAGTTACGAATCTTTGCAGCATCAAGTAGCCGAAAAAGAACATTGGGCCAACGAATTGCAGCAGCAACTAGCCTCCAAGTCGAGCGATTTGGAATCTTTGCAGCATCAAGTTGCCGAAAAAGAACATTGGGCCAACGAATTGCAGCAGCAATTAGCCTCCAAGTCGAGCGATTTGGAATCTTTGCAGCATCAAGTTGCCGAAAAAGAACATTGGGCTAACGAATTGCAGCAGCAATTAGCCTCCAAGTCGAGCGATTTGGAAACTTTGCAGCATCAAGTAGCCGACAAAGAAAGTGCGATCGCCCAATTGCACCAGCAATTCGCTACGGAAAGGCAAAATCTCGCCAGCCAATTGCAGCAAACAGTGTCTAAGTCGAGTTACGAAGATTTGCAGCACCAGTTAGCACAAATGTCAAGTGCGATCGGCAACTTGCAAGTTCAACTCGTCCAGTTCCACTCTCTAGAACATCAATTGAGTCAAAGTGCGGCGAAACAGCGAAATTACGAGGATTTGCAGCAACAGTCTCAAGAACAGCAAAGAACCATCAAAGGTTTACGGGAACAGCTCGTTCAAATGCAAGCTGTGGCTGGGATTGGCGAAGCTTATCTCAATAAGTGGCGCCGTTCCTGATTCTAATACGATTTTTTTAAAGCTGCGGGTAGGGACACGGCAATGCCCTGTTCCTACAAGTCTCCTATCACGATCCGGTCAATTACGCACCATCTCATATCGTCTCCAGATTAACCGCACGCGCGATCGGTTCGTAGTGCGGACTTCAGTCCGCAGCATTAGAGCGGACTCGCATTCCGCACTACGAACCTTTTTTGTGTCGGTTCGTAGTGCGGACTTCAGTCCGCAGCATTAGAGCGGACTCAAGTCCGCACTACGAACCTTTTTTGTGTCGGTTCGTAGTGCGGACTTAAGTCCGCAGCATTAGAGCGGACTCAAGTCCGCACTACGAACCTTTTTTGTGTCGGTTCGTAGTGTGGACTTAAGTCCGCAGCATTGGAGCGGACTCAAGTCCGCACTACGAACCTTTTTTGTGTCGGTTCGTAGTGCGGACTTCAGTCCGCAGCATTAGAGCGGACTCGCATTCCGCACTACGAACCTTTTTTGTGTCGGTTCGTAGTGCGGACTTCAGTCCGCAGCATTAGAGCGGACTCAAGTCCGCACTACGAACCTTTTTTGTGTCGGTTCGTAGTGCGGACTTCAGTCCGCAGCATTGGAGCGGACTCAAGTCCGCACTACGAACCTTTTTTGTGTCGGTTCGTAGTGTGGACTTCAGTCCGCAGCATTAGAGCGGACTCAAGTCCGCACTACGAACCTTTTTTGTGGTGGTAATCGATCGGACATGAGACAGCCGTTATGTGCTATCTGCACAAGCTTTTTATTGCTAAGTATGAGCATAATATTAAGAAATATTACAATAAATAAATTATGACGAGCGATCGCACCCCTGAGAGCAAACCCAGTGCAGCAGACACAAAGGGCCGCGTCACGGTAATTGGAGCCGGCATCGGTGGACTGACAGCAGCAGCCCTGCTCGCCCGCAGAGGATACCAAGTGCTAGTGTTAGATCAGGCGATCGTCCCTGGAGGATGCGCTTCCACCTTCAAACGCAAAGGCTTTACCTTCGATGTCGGCGCGACACAGGTTGCAGGATTGGAACCCGGAGGGATTCACCACCGAATTTTCTCAGAATTAGAAATAGAACTTCCCCCCGCCACACCCTGCGATCCGGCTTGTGCGGTATTTTTGCCGGGAGAAACCGCACCGATTAGCGTGTGGCGAGATCCGCAAAAGTGGAAGCAAGAAAGACAAAAACAATTCCCCGGAAGCGAACCTTTTTGGCAATTACTATCTACATTGTTCCAAGCTAGCTGGAACTTTCAAGGGCGCGATCCAGTTTTACCGCCGAGAAACTTCTGGGATTTCTGGCAATTAATTCAAGCAGTTCGCCCTGATACTTTAATTACTTTACCTTTCACTTTTATGACAGTGGGAGATGCTTTGCGCTTGTGCGGTTTGGGCGACAATTTGCGGTTAAGAACTTTTCTGGATTTGCAGTTAAAATTGTATTCCCAAGTCGATACCGAAGAAACGGCGCTACTTTACGCGGCGACGGCTTTGGGAGTTTCCCAAGCGCCGCTGGGATTGTATCATTTACAAGGAAGTATGCAGGTGTTGAGCGATCGCCTGGTAAGTGCGATCGAGCTTTACGGCGGCAAAGTCCTGCTGCGCCACACAGTCGAAAGTATTGTCACCACTAACGGTAAAGCCACAGCTACAGTGATTCGCAATCAAAAAACAGGCGAAGTTTGGACAGAAACTGGCGATCGTATTGTTGCCAACGTCACAGCCCAAAATCTTGTAAAATTGATGTCAAACGAGTCTGTTGTAGAAACTTTAACAGATAATTTAGATACAACAAACCAACTGCCAAATCAAATGGCCGGCTACAAATATCGAGTTGATAAATTGCCACCCGCATCCGGCGCATTTGTGATATATTTGGGAGTGCATGAAAGCGCAATTCCAGCGAATTGTCCGCCGCACCTTCAGTTTCTCTACGATTACGACGGCGAGATTGGCGAGAATAATTCGTTATTTGTTTCCGTGAGTCATGCGGGCGACGGCCGAGCACCGGAGGGAATGGTGACAATTATCGCTTCGTCTTTTACTGATACTCGAATGTGGTGGAATTCCGCTGATTATGAAGGATTGAAGCAAAAATACGCTGAAGGGGCGATCGCGCGTTTAAGCGAATATTTCGATTTGACACCCGAAAAAATTGTACACCAAGAATCAGCCACACCTCGCACCTTTGCCCGCTACACGGCGCGCGATAAAGGAGTTGTCGGTGGAATTGGCCAGCGAGTACCAAACTTCGGCCCGTTCGGCTTTGCCAACCGCACACCAATTAAAAACCTCTGGTTAGTCGGCGACTCTACCCATCCGGGAGAAGGTACAGCCGGTGTTTCCTATTCTGCTTTAACCGTCGTGCGACAAATGGAAGCCGAGTTTTGAGAATTTGGCAAAATAATTGGAGTATTTGTAGGGTGTGTCGCCCAGAAAAATCCCTAAATTAAGTTAACAATCTCATGGCGACGCACCTTACACTTCGGGCCCGTGGAAACAACCCTCCGTTTCACTCCGCCCAACAATTGTTTTGTAGCACGACTTTTTATAAATGGTATAACAAAGACAGTGACAACCAAAGCCGTTCAAGCCTGATATAGCGGTTCTTGGATAGATGAGGTATATAATTAAACCTAAAAAGCTTGACAACAGAGGGTTTCGGCGTACTCCATCTTTCGCTCGAAAGGCTATAGCGAAACTTTAAGACAACAAACTTTCAATAATTATTGTCCATATTGGAAGTTTGTTAAATATGTGGTTTTTGATTTGAGTTAAACCTCGATCGAGTTTGACATCAATAGAGTTAATAGTCTTAGCCATCAACATTACATTCTTATCAATTTGAGCATCATAATCATATACTAAATGGGTAATCGGAGTTTTTTGTTTATGAATATCCTTAATAATATCCGAGCAATCTGCTTTGAGCAGCCAAGAACTTATATACCGTTTGTAATAAAAATCAAAATCAACTATTTGACCAGATAATTTTAAGTAACTTTCAGAAACAATGAATAGAGGAGATACTCGTCTCCATAAGCTACCAAAATCATGAAACATATCGGTATTTGCCTCCTTCTCGTAGTCAAAATATTGCGTATAAATAGCCATTTGATCGGAACCCCACAAATAGCCTTTTTGATTTAGTAGCATTTGCGCTCGGAATAAATAGTTATAAGATTTTTGCGTAATTAATAATCTGCTTATGTCTATTTTATCATCATCTATGATGTAATCCACATATCTTAGATGTAAATCTAAACATAATTGCACAGTCCCCCAAAAAATAGCATTTTCCTGCTGCTCTAAAACTCCTAGTCCTTCTAACATAGGTAGTGTATGAAGATAGAAATATCGTTGTGCGGTTTTTTGATCCTCCACATCTATTAACAAATTTCGATCTAAAGTTAATTTAGAATTCAAAATCTCTTTTTCTAAATCAAGAATATATTGTAAGTCTTTTTCTTGAATATTGTTAATAATTTTTTCTACAAGATTCATGATATTAATCCTCGTCTAATTAAAACTAAAGTATACATTTTATCTGCTCCCTAAAATATTTTTAATAATACCTATTTTGTCAATTAAGTATCTTTGGAAAAACTAATTAAAAATGGAATCTCTACTTCATGTTTGTCACCTCTAGCAAAATAAGCACTTATCTGAAAATTATCTCGGTAAACTCTAATAATATTCCCCTCAACAATACAAGTATCACCTTTAACAAGTATTTGATATAGTAAATCATTTTGTGATGTAGGATATATTGCCTCTACAGATTGATAGTTGACTACATTTTCAGCAACAATGTTACCTTCAAAACGATAAATTTTAAGTTCTGACAAACATAAAATTGGTGTTTGTAAATGATGTTCTATTTCTTCTAAATATTCTTGGCTCTCCTCATTAATTAGAAGCCGATTTCTTTTAGCATACTCGATAGATGCTTCACAATTAAAAGAGCAAGGTATATGGGGAATCAATGAAAATGGAGTATGGCGTAACAACCCATTTGATAAATATGTAGACTTGTTAATTGTATTGCGATAAATTTCATAGTAATTATTATAAAAATTCCAATGATTTCGCTTTTGAAAAAACTCAAGACAACAGTGAGGATAACCTAGCGCTTTTCCAAAAGTATAATGGTCTGCTAAATGTTTTTCAATTACTCTTCCATCGACAACTAAAGGATACCATCCTGAAGCAATTGCATTTGTTAAAGCATCTTGTGACTTAGCAATAAAAACATGAGCTTGGTCAGAAAAATCTTTACTAAAAACAGCTTTAGTTGTAGTAAATAACTCTTGAGGTAAGAAGTCTAAAGAATTCTAAATCTTTAGAATTACTTATAAATGATTTATTGAAGGTTTGTAACAAACAAAATATTCCCGAAAATCTAGATGAGAAGTTAAAACAGCTATTAGATATACTCATGTATAAAAAATGTTTGATTATCTTTGATGATGTTCATAATGTCTTTATTGACGGTCAATTGGCTGGAGAATATAAATCAGAATATCAAGATTATCAAAACTTTTTTACCACGCTCGCAGAAGTTGAACATCAGAGTCATGTAATTTTAATTAGTCAAGAACAATGTGCAGAAATGCAGTGTTTAGATGAAGAATTATATCCTATTAAGTCTTTAGAGTTATCAGGTTTAGATGATGTGGAGATTCTGAAAGGTACAGGATTAAAAAATGAGGATAGTTGGTTAAAGTTAATTAATTTATATGAGGGTAATCCGGTTTATTTGAAAAGTATTGCTATTTCAATCAAAAAGATTTTTGATGGGGATGTTGCTGAGTTTTTAGCGGATAATAGCTTGATTATTACCAAAAATATGCAAGATAATTTTAACCAGTTATTTAACAAACTATCACCTATAGAACAGCAACTTGTCTTAGAATTAAGTAAGTTTAATCAACCTGTATCCAGAGAATATTTAAGACAGAGTTTAGATTTATCATCAATGGATTTAATTAATGGTTTACAGTCTTTACAACAAAGGTATTTAGTGACGAAAATAAAAGAGGATAAAATCTTGTTTAAATTGTCTTCTGTTTTTCAAGAATATGTAAAGAATTGTTGTCTAAATTGAATTTAGTTATTTTCTTGCATATCGAAATATCTCAATACGCTTTAACTAACCCAAAAAAACCTCAGTCTGCACAGCAAACTGAGGTCACATAGCGACAGGTAGAAACCTGTCGGCTACAGTCTATGACTACTTAATAGAAACCTTTGCGCCCACAGCTTCAAGCTGCTTCTTCATTTCTTCAGCAGCTTCCTTAGCAATAGCTTCCTTAACTGCCTTCGGTGCGGCTTCTACCAAGTCTTTCGCTTCCTTCAGGCCCAGACCGGTAATTGCCCGGACTTCCTTCAGAATGGCGATTTTCTTGTCAGCAGGAACTTCTTCCAGAATGACGCTGAACTCAGTTTGTACTTCTACTTCTTCAACAGCAGCAGCAGGGCCGCCCATCATCATCATGCCGCCTACAGGAGCAGCAGCGCTGACGCCGAAAGCTTCTTCAATTTGCTTGACCAATTCAGAAGCTTCGAGCAAAGTCAAAGTTTTCAGTTTTTCTAAGATTTCGTCGGTTGCAGTAGACATTCGTTAAACTCCTTAGTTCGATTTTGGATTTTGGATTTTGGATTTTGGATTTGCGATCGTTAATTATTAGTCTCTTGTCTCCATTCGTCACCGTGTTAATCAACACCAATGACTAATGACCAATGACTAATGACTAAGCAGTTTATGCTTCTGCTGCTACTTCTGCTACTACTTCTGCTGCATCGCCGTCTTTTTCAGCATAAGCTTTGAGACCACGTGCGATCGAAGTAGGAACTTGATTGATACCCACAGCCAACTTGGTTGCGACACCGTTGATAGCGCCAGCAATTTGAGCCATGAGTTGTTCTTTCGACGGCAGATCAGCTAATGCTTTCACATCAGCTTCTTTCAGCACCCGTCCTTCCATTACGCCGCCGCGAAGTTCTGTCTTCTTGGAAGCTTTTTGGAATTCTTGGTAAGCTTTTATCGCGCCGCCAATATCTTCTTGCACGAACATGAATGCCGACGTACCAGTCAACAATTCCTGTATCGGCTGCCATGTTTCATCGCCATCAACAGCAATTCGCATCAGCGTGTTTTTTGCCACTTGGCAACTGCTGCCTTTGGGACGCAAACGCCGCCGCAAATCTGTTATTTCAGCAACAGTTAAGCCTTTGTAGTCGATCGCGATTACCAGTTGAGATTCGCTCAAGGTTTGCTTGAGGTTTGCAATAATCTCATTTTTTACTGCTAAACTTTTGCCCATACTAATTTCACCTCCTTTTAGGATCTCAAACTGCCAATCAAAAACCCCAACCTTATAGCCGGGGCATAGAATTAAAAACTAAGAATTAGGAATTAAAAGATAGAACTTTTTAATTGATTTTCTTGACTTTTTATTTCTTGGGCCTCGGCAGGAAATTAAGCGCTAGGCACCTGCGGTCTTCAGCTTATGGATTTTTGATTAGACTATCACCAGAAGGCAGACATTAGCAAGGGTATCATGCAAATTTCCTGAGAGATTTACACAGACAACCGAAGCTGTCTTTTACTTCTGCCTTCGGATCAATACTTGCTAGACAGCATCAAGTTTGGTATCGCGCAGAGCACTGATATCGACTTCGATCGATGGGCCCATAGTTGCGGATATGTACAAACTGCGCCAGTAGCGACCCTTCGCACCAGAAGGACGGTTGCGGTCAACAGTTTCTTGCAAAGCATGAAGGTTTACCAGCAAATCTTCCGCTGAGAAAGCTGCCTTGCCAAACATAACATGAACGATGCCTGTGCGATCGGCACGGAATTCTAGTTTACCACCTTTGAATTCATCGATCGCCCGAGCAATGTCAGTCGTCACCGTGCCGCCTTTGGGAGAAGGCATCAAGCCGCGCGGGCCCAACAACCGACCCAATTTTGCCACCAACGGCATCACATCTGGAGTAGCAATCAGACAATCGAAGTCCATCATGCCCTTTTGAATTTCTTCGATCAACTCTTCAGAACCAGCAATATCCGCGCCAGCATTCAGAGCTTCTTTAACTTTTTCGCCCTTAGCAATCACCGCAATTCTGACTACTTGACCAGTTCCTTTTGGTAGCGATACAGTTGTCCGCAACTGTTGGTCAGTATATTTCGGGTCAATTCCCAAACGGATGTGAGCTTCAGCAGATTCGCCAAACTTAGCGGTTGCTGTTTCTTTCAAAAGTTGCAGAGCTTCCAGCGGTAGGTAAGGTCTCTCTTCAACTTTTTTGAGAAGTTCTTGCAGTCTTCTGGATACTTTCTTTGCCATTGTTATTTCCTGGGGTCAGTCTATTTTGGATTTTAGATTTTAGATTTTAGATTGAACCATTTCGGTCATTTAAAATCTAAAAAATTTGCGGTTGCTAGCGAAGTATTACTTCTCCCCCTGAACCGACTTGCGATTTTGGATTTTGGATTGAAAATCAGGAATTTTGGATTAGCAATTTAGGATTTAAGACTGACAAGTAAGAATTACGAATCAGAAAAAACTTTTCCTTCTTCCTTCTTCCTTCTTCCTTCTTCCTTCTTCCTTCTTCCTTCTTCCTTCAATCAGCGATCGCCACGCCCATGTTTTTAGCTGTTCCCGCTACAATTTTCATAGCAGCTTCAACATCATTAGCATTGAGGTCAGGCATTTTAGTCTCAGCGATTTCTCGCAACTGAGCCTGTGTAATTTTCCCTACTTGCTTGCGGTTAGGTTCACCCGAACCCTTAGCAATACCAGCAGCTTTTTGAATCAAAACCGAAGCCGGAGGGGTTTTGAGAATAAACGTAAAACTGCGGTCTTCAAAAACCGAAATTTCTACCGGAACCACGAGACCTGCTTGGTCTGCGGTTCTAGCATTGTACTCCTTGCAAAACATCATAATATTGACGCCGTGCTGACCCAAGGCTGGGCCGATCGGAGGAGCTGGGTTGGCTTTTCCCGCCGTAATCGCCAACTTAATTACTGCAACAACTTTCTTTGCCATTAGTTAGTTCTGTTTCTGAACCTGATTGAACTCTAATTCTACAGGCGTATCGCGCCCAAAAATCGAGAGTAAAACTTTGAGCTTGTTCCGTTCCGGGCTAACTTCAATCACATCACCTTCAAAATCCTTAAATGGCCCGGAAAGTACCACAACGTGGTCTCCTGTCGCCATCGATACTTTGACAACTGGTTCTGATTCCTGAGCGTTTCTGAAGATCCGTTCTACTTCCGAATGACTCAGAGGTAGCGGTTTGACGTGACCCCTGCCGCGCCCGTAGCGGCGTTTTTGCTCTGCCCCTACAAAATTAATTACGTTCGGGGTATTTTTAATCACCTGCCACGTATCCTCGTCCATATACATACGGATGAGTACGTAGCCGGGGAAAATTTTCTCATCTGACTGGCGCCGGGAACCGTCTTTGCCGACTTTGATCGCTGGAGTTTGCGGAATTTCGACTTGAACGATACGATCGGCAACATCCAAAGTTTGAATCCGCTGATCCAAGTTTGCCTTCACGCGCTTCTCGCAGCCTGAGGCTACCTGAACAGCATACCAGCGAGCCTGAATCTCCGGCTTATCTGGCGATGCTGCCTGTCCCGTCGCTTCTGTGGAATAATCAGATTCTTCTGATGCAAAAGTCATGGCCCAAACACCTTTCCTGCGCCCCAGTTAAAGAAGTTATCCACCAAATAGATCAGGCTTGCTGAGAGGATTACCATCAAAAGCACGGCCAAAGACTCGCTAATTAGCTGCTGGCGGCTCGGCCAGACCACTTTATCGAGTTCTTCTCTAGTTTCCTTAAAAAAACCCGCAGGATCGAACCCAGGCGCAGTCATTTCTTGAGTTTCTTGAGCTTCGTCTTTTTTCGCCACGATCGAATCCCCCTTGCGATTTCAGATTTCAGATTTTAGATTTTAGATTTTGTGAGTGGCTCGCGGCTCTTTGATTTTTTGACACTAACCACTTACGCCCAAGTCCAAAATCTCAAATCCAAAGCCAGCACTTTTTTACAAGCCTAAGCCATCAACGGTGTAAATGCCGATCGCCGAAACCGACGAGCCAGAAGCCACAGAATAGCCGGGGTTTGAAGCCCTTACTCAGGTCGGCAGATTATGATAAGAACGGAGCTTAAATCTTCGTTCTTATCACTTCGCTGTCCCAGGTCAACTGTCAACTGTCAACTGTTTAAACCGAGCATTTGTTGATGGCCTTTGTTGCGAACCGCCCACAAAAATTAATTCTACCCGAAAGTCTTCGGTTTCGGCTGTTTCCAGCCAATTATCCGGGCGCTTTCGGGCAGAATTAAAATTTTGGTGATTCAGCGCGCCCTGGAGGACTTGAACCCCCGACATCAGGTTTTGGAGACCTGCGTTCTACCAACTGAACTAAGAGCGCACAGGTGAGGTTGCTGAAATTCGCTTAACCTCTAGATTCGTATTTTAACACAGTGTGATCGGAAATGGGAAACTTTTTTTTTTATTTTTTTAATTTCCCATTTTCTCTCTCACCAATAGGAGGCTGGGTGCATTCCTAGAGGGAGCGATCGAACCGCTGTTTGACGCGAGTTGCTTTGCCGACGCGATCGCGCAGGTAGTAAAGTTTGGCTCTACGGACTTTACCGCGACGCATGACTTGGACATTAGCGATGCGGGGCGAGTGAATCAAAAACACCCGTTCCACGCCGACGCCCTGAAACACGCGACGGACGGTGATTGTTTCATTAATCCCGCCGTTCCGCATGGCAATCACAGTGCCTTCGTAGGGTTGAACCCGTTCTTTCGCGCCCTCTTTAATTCTCACGCCGACGCGCACGGTGTCGCCAACGTAAATATCGGGGAGCACTTTGCTGAGTTCTACTTTGACTCTATTTATTTCTGCCGTTTCGAGCGAACGGATTATTTCTGCTGCGCCTTTCATAAAAATTTCCAAAACTCACAATCCCTTATCATATATCGAACTGCCAGTTTTATCTCAAAAAAATTCTATGTTAAATACTTCTGGGGTGGAATTTCTGCAACTGGGCGCGATCGCCACGCTAGCCTTGTATGTCGCCGCCAACTTGGGGGCTAACGATGTGGCGAACTCAATGGGGACATCGGTAGGCTCGAAGGCGCTGACGCTGCGACAAGCAATAATTGTTGCAGGGATACTGGAGTTTTCCGGTGCAGTGCTGTTCGGGGAAGGAGTTTCCGAAACTCTTGCAACAGGAGTTGTGAATGCAGAAGTGTTTGTGGCAAAACCGCAGGTATTTTTAATCGGGATGGTGTCAGTGTTAGCAGCTTGCGGCTTGTGGCTGCAAATTGCTACCAGTCGAGGTTTGCCGGTTTCGTCATCCCATGCGGTGGTAGGTGCGATCGCAGGTTTTAGCTGGGTAGCAGCCGGAATTCATGCGGTTGATTGGCCGATTATCGGCAGGATCTCGTTAACTTGGGTGGCGACACCTTTTGCTAGCGGTGCTTTAGCTGCACTATTTTACAGTGGGGTAAAGCATTGGATTCTCGATCGCCCAGATCCTCTATTTCAACTGCGCGAGTGGATACCTTGGCTGAGTGCGGCGCTGTTGACCGTATTTGGGATAATTGTTTTGCCGTCTGTTGTGGATGTGGGTTTGGTGCAGACAGGTGCGATCGACTTTTTGCGCGATACATTTGGCTGGAGTCTGCCAATTCACGATATTGTGATTGGCATTGGGAGTATTGGGGCGATCGGGCTTTCGTTCAATAGTTGGAAAAACTTAGCGAAGGAAGAAGGAAGAGGGAAGAGGGAAGAAGGAAGAGGGAAGAAGGAAGAGGGAATATTATCCCAATCTCGCCCTCCCTCTCACTCTGCTATCGAGCGACAGATGGCGAGATTTCAAGTCTTGAGTGCTTGTTTTGTAGCATTTGCACATGGTTCTAATGACGTAGGGAATGCGGTTGCGCCTTTAGCTGCGATCGCCTACATCCAGCGTACAGGTTCCTTTCCCCTAGAAGATTTCAGGGTTCCTTTGTGGATTTTAGTCCTTGGGGGCGCAGGAATCGTCATCGGTTTAGCCATCTGGGGCAAAACAGTGATCGCTACTGTCGGCGAAAATATCATCCAACTGCAACCCAGCGGCGGATTTTGCGCGGAATTAGCGACAGCTACCACAGTATTATTAGCATCTCGTTTAGGTTTGCCGGTTTCCACATCCCACGCTTTAGTCGGTGCAGTTGTGGGAGTCGGGCTGATTAAAGGTTGGAAATCGGTACGATGGCAAACTTTGCAGTCAATTGGTTCGGCTTGGCTGGTGACAATCCCGATCGCCGCCGGTTTGGGTGCTAGCATTTTCAGTATCGCCCAATGGATTTTAGTTAAATGAACGCAATAGGTTCGTAGTAAGGACTTCAGTCCTCTCTTTTTTGCGGACTAAAGTCCTCACTACGAGCGTTATTAGGTTTGTAGTAAGGACTTCAGTCCTCTCTTTTTTTGCGGACTAAAGTCCTCACTACGAGCGTTATTAGGTTTGTAGTAAGGACTTCAGTCCTCTCTTTTTTTGCGGACTAAAGTCCTCACTACGAGCGTTATTAGGTTTGTAGTAAGGACTTCAGTCCTCTCTTTTTTTGCGGACTAAAGTCCTCACTACGAGCGTTATTAGGTTTGTAGTAAGGACTTCAGTCCTCTCTTTTTTTGCGGACTAAAGTCCTCACTACGAGCGTTATTAGGTTTGTAGTAAGGACTTCAGTCCTCTCTTTTTTTGCGGACTAAAGTCCTCACTACGAGCGTTATTAGGTTTGTAGTAAGGACTTCAGTCCTCTCTTTTTTGCGGACTAAAGTCCTCACTACGAACCTAATCAATTATTTCGTTCTCTAAGCAAAGCTTTAGCTGTCTGGCTAGCACCTCAACATAGGGTTTTCTCAACATAGTCAGGTGATTTCCCGGAACTCGAATCACCTCTACTTGTTCCGTCGTTAAATCCTTCCAGCCCAGAGTCGGATCTTGATGATTCGCCTTCAGCTTTTCTCCCGATCGCAACAGAGTAATTCGGTGCGGATAAATTTTCGGTACATAGCTGAGAGTTGCTTGACTGTTAGCCTGAAATAAAGTAAACATCGAGGGAATTGCCAGCTCGCGCCAGTTGTTTTGGTTTGACTCCTGAGATAAAATGCTCACCATAACGGCCTGTTTCCAATTCCAGCATTGCCAAAACTTAGCTACAAAATTTAGCAAGTTATTTAACTTGGGAAACCGCGCAGCTATACCACTAAATTGGACATTTTCCGCAGCAGCAACCAACCGAAAATAATCGACGACAAAAGGCCAGATTGATCGCGAAACAGTAGTCAGAATAAACTTGCAACCGTCCCAAACAGAAGGTTTGTTAGCAGCAACCGGCGCTAAAGTATCCAGCACCGCCAGTAAAGCCACTTCTTCCCCGGCTGCGAGCAACTGTTGAGCCATTTCAAAAGCCACTAAACCCCCAAAAGACCAACCTCCTAAAAAATAAGGGCCTTGTGGTTGAACTGTACGCAAGGCTGCAATGTAGTCAGCCGCCATATCTTCAATGCGAGTTAGCGGAGCAGTTTCGCCGTCAATTCCCTTTGGTTGCAGTCCGTAAAATGGTTGATTTTCTCCTAACTGAAATGCTAGATCGCAATAAGGAAATACGACGCCAAAGATGGGATGGACGCAGAAGAAAGGCGGATTTTTACCGCGAGGTTTAATTGCTACTAAGGGCGACCATTCCCTAGGATTTGTTCCTGAATCGAGCGAATCTGCTAAACCTTCTATTGTAGGATTTAAGAACAAAGATGATAGCGGTAACTCGGAGTTAAATTGCTGGTTAATCTCCTTAATCAGGCGAATTGTTAGCAGGGAATCTCCACCCAAATCGAAGAAGTTGTCGCGAATTCCAACTGGCTCAGTGTTGAGGATTTCTGACCAAATTTTGGCGAGGGCTGATTCGGTTGGCGTGCGAGGTGCAATGCAGCTTTTATCTGTGGTATTGCTAGTGATATTATCCGCTGCTTTGAGGCGCAGGCGATCGATTTTGCCGTTGGGAGTTAGGGGCAGAAATGCGATCGCCACAAAGGCATGGGGAATCATGTATTCGGGCAGCTTTTGCTTGAGAAAATTACGCATTTCCAAGGGATTGAGCGCCCGATCGCGATCGGGGACGACATAAGCAACTAGGCGCTGGTTTCCCGATAAATCAGCTTCAGCCACCACGGCTGTTTCTTTGACTGCTGGATGCTCCACCAGCAGCGCTTCAATCTCTCCTAATTCTATGCGATAGCCGCGAATTTTTACCTGTGCGTCAGTGCGGCCTAAAAACTCAATATTGCGATCGGGTAAATAGCGAGCTAAGTCACCTGTTTTGTAAATTCGTTCTCCGGCTTTCTCGCTAAACGGATGAGGAATAAAGCGCTGAGCGGTTAATTCGGGGCGGTTGATGTAGCCTCGGGCTAAACCAGCACCGCCGATGTACAATTCACCGGGAATTCCGACGGGTACGGGCTGTAAATTTTCATCTAAAATATAGAGTTGCGTGTTGGCAATTGGGCGGCCGATTGGCGGTTTTTTGCAATCGCCAATTTCGGCAAAACTCGACCACACAGTCGCCTCTGTAGGGCCGTAAGCATTAAAAAACCTGCGCCCAGAAGCCCAGCGTTTCACCACATCCAAGGAACAGGATTCGCCAGCACAGATAATTGTTTGCAGTGCGGGAAGTTCGGCGTCTGGAAGCACAGCTAGCAGCGACGGCGGGAAGGTGGCGTGGGTAATAGCATTGTCCTGCAAAAATTGAATTAATGTTTGTCCGGGTAACAAAGATTCTTTGCGCGCGCAGTAAAGTGTGGCTCCGCTTCCCAAGGCCATGACAATCTCAAAAATCGAGGCATCAAAACTCAGGGATGCGAATTGCAAAACGCGGTGATTTGAGTTTAAGTTAAAAGCTGCTATTTGAGCTAAAGCTAAGTTGTAAAGTCCGCGATGTTCGATTAAAACGCCTTTGGGTTTTCCGGTTGAACCGGATGTGTAGATGACATAAGCCAGGTTTTCTGGTATGATATCTAAAGTTAAGTTGGCTGGGCTTTGTCGGGCGATATGTTCTCTGTCGGAGTCCACACAAACTACTGCACATTCCGGCGCAGTTAAGTTTTTTGCTAAGTGCTGTTGAGTTACTAAAATAGACACGCCAGCATCTGCTAACATGAAGTTAAGGCGCTCTTGAGGATAATTTAGATCTAAAGGCAGATACGCTGCGCCTGCTTTGATAATGCCTAAAATTGCGACGATCGCCTCTAAAGAACGTTCTACATAAATGCCGATTAAAACTTCTGGTTTGGCTCCCGATTGCTGCAAGTAGCCTGCGAGTTGGTTGGCTCGGCTGTTGAGTTGACGGTAGGTTAATTGCTGGTTTTCAAAGACGGCGGCGACAGCATCGGGATGGCGCGCGACTTGCTCTGCAAAAAGCTGGGGGAAACACTGGTTTTGCGGATAATCTCTGCGAGTGTCATTCCAATCAATTAATAATTGTTGGGATTCTGGCGCTGTCAGCAAAGCCAAGTCGTTAAGGCGCTGTTTGGGATTAGCAACAATCGCTGCGAGTAGCGTTTGAAAATGTCCCGCCATCCGCGAAATCGTGGCGCGATCGAATAAGTCGGTACTGTAGACAAATTGCCCGTGAATGCTTCCTGCATCTTCCCACAAGTTGCACTCTAAGTCGAGCTTGGCGCTTCCGCAGTCAAAGTCGAGCGCCCTAAAAGCAATTCCCGGCAATTCGAGCGCTGCTACAGGAGTGTTTTGCAGGCTGAAACTAATTTGAAACAGGGGATTGCGGCTCAATTCGCGATCGGGGTGCAATTCCTCCACCAGCTTCTCGAAGGGCAAATCTTGGTGGGCGTAGGCTGTCATCGCGACGTTTTTTACCCGCTGTAATAGTTCCTGAAACGTTGGGTTTCCCGATAAATCTGCGCGCAGCACTAAACTGTTGACAAAAAAACCGATTAATGCTTCGATTTCACTGCGATTGCGATTGGCGATCGGCGTTCCTATTGCAATATCAGCTTGTCCTGTATAGCGGTACAGCAAAGTTTGAAAAGCCGCGAGCAAGGTGATAAATAAAGTCGCACCTTCTTGCTGGCTCAGCGACTTTAGCGAGTTACTTAAAGCAGGCGATAGTGCGATCGACTCTTTGGCGCCGCGGTAGGAGGGAACCACAGGCCTTTGTCTGTCTGTCGGTAGATCGATCGCACTAATTGCGCTTAACTGCTGGCGCCAATAAGCTAACTGAGTTGCTAACACTTCGCCCTGCAAATATTGGTGCTGCCATTCTGCAAAGTCGGCGTACTGCAAGGGGAGTGCTGCGAGGGGCGATCGCCTGTTATTTACAAATGCGGTGTAGAGCGTTCCCAGCTCTCGAATTAGCACTCCCATCGACCAACCATCAGCCACAATATGATGCAAATTCAGCAACAAAATATGCTCTGTTTCACTTTGTTTTAATAGCGTTACTTTAAATAACGGCCCGGTGGCTAAATCAAAAGGGCGTTGTGCAGCATCAATTGCAAGTTGCAGCGCTGTGGTTTGCTGCTGGGTTGGCGAGAGATTTTGTAAGTCGATTGTGGGGAGAGATATCGCGAGCATCGGAGCAATAATTTGCACGATTTCGCCTTCCAACATTGCAAAAGTAGTACGCAAACTTTCGTGTCGTTGCACAATTTCGTTGAAGGTTTGCTCTAAGGCTCTTATGTTGAGGGAACCTGTTAAGTAAAGTGCGGTTGAAACATTGTAGAAAGGGTTGTCCGGTGCTAGTTGATTGAGGAACCACAGCCGCTGCTGAGCAAAGGATGCGGGGAAGACGAAAACTTCTGTTTCTTGCTGCATATTTCAATCAGGTTCAGATAATATCATATCCGATTGTTAGTCGCTAATCAAAAGGTTCGTAGTAAGGACTTTAGTCCTCTGTATAAAAAATAAAATCGCCATCAAAAGGTTCGTAGTGAGGACTTTAGTCCTCTGAAAAATGCGGACTAAAGTCCTCACTACGAACCTTTTTATTTACTTTTTTGATTCAAAGATGATAGCTTTCGCCGCCGACTATCCCGGGAAATCGGCACTAAAGCCGGAACTTCGCTTTTAGCATTCTTATCCTTTAAACTTTCCACAACTTCAGATAATTCTGCGATTGTCGGTGCTTCAAAAACGCTGCGTAAAGGTAACTCTATCCCGAAAGCATCTCGCACTCTCGAAACAAGCTGCGTCGCCAGCAGCGAATGGCCTCCCAATTCAAAGAAATTGTCGCGGATACTCACTCGCTTGATTCCCAAAACCTCAACCCAAATTTTGACTAACATTTGCTCGATCGCAGTCTGAGGCGCAAGATAACCGTCAGCCCATTCTAACTTAATCGGCTCTGGTGCGGGTAAAGCGAGGCGATCGACCTTTCCGTTAGCCGTCACCGGTAGCGACTCCAGTACCACAAAAGCCGACGGAATCATGTATTCCGGCAGTTTTTCTGCTAGATAAGCCTGCAACTGCGGCACTAATTTGCGCGCTGCTTTCGCTTGTAAGGGGTTGTTAGCATAAGAGCGCCACGGAAGCAACTTGTCGCCTGCGATCGATCGCACAAAATTTCGAGTTTCGCCTCGCGCCAACACTACATCGTAGCGCCCGTCACTGTCGGAATTAGACCAAGCAATACTAACATTATATGGAACTTCCAAGTCATGCCAAGCTTCGGGATCTATTCCTAAATCTCCAAGTTTTTCCAAAGCTTTCTGTAACTGAGCTGCTGTTTTAATTGTCTCAGGATTTGAAAGCAATTCGGCAGTTTTTACCGCAGCAGTTACCCGTGCATTAGGTACGTTGGCAATTGTCAAGCTATCCAGTTGATTCTCTAATAATATTTGTTGCACATTGCTAACAGTCAGATGCTGATTTGGCGCCGACCAATCTAGCCGTTGCGATGTCTCAATCTCTTGTTTATTAGGGGGGTTTGGTAGATTGTTTTCCGGTGCCAGATGCAGAATAGCATTGTACCGAAAATTAGTTAACTCATTGTGGTAACTGCCACGAATTAATTGAATTTCTACGCCGCCAATCTGCGGAAAGCGGTGCTGTAATGCACTAAAAAAATCTGGGTGAATGACTAACTCTGTTTCTTGAAACATTTGCATTTGTACTCGCTGCTGCAACTGTTCACCAGCCAGACTCGGTTCGGCTTGATACAGTTGTACTGAAGCGTGGAAAGCAGCCAGCAGCGGCAAACTCCGCACATCTCCGATGAAGATAAAGCCGCCGGGAGCAGTTGCTTGCACGGCACCTTCTAGCACTTGCATGAGATAGTCGATATTCGGGAAATACTGCACTACAGAGTTGAGAATTACTGCGTCAAAAGCTGCTGTTTCTATTCCGGTAAAGTCAGCAGCCATTTTCTGATGTAGCGTGACATTAGCTAACTCTTGATTTGCTAGGTGCTGTTGAATGTAGTTAATCGAAATTGGGGAAAAATCAGTGGCGCAATATTCAGTGCAGCGAGGTGCAATTTGAAACAGCATTAAGCCTGTGCCGCAGCCAATTTCTAAGACTCGCTGCGGCTCCAAAGCTAAAATTTGGGCGGCTTGATTGTTCGCCCATTCGCGCACCTGTTCCGCTGGGAGTGGCTGATTGGTATAACTGCTATTCCAGCCGACTATATTAAATGTTGGATCTGACTCGGCGGCAGGTTGATTGTAGGTTTCATTGTAGAGCATTTGCCACTGCGAAACTTGTTCGGCTTGCAATTCGATAATTTGGTCGGTTTCGCTGGCGCTGCTATATTCTGGATTCAGAGCGATATAAGCTAATAAACGTTTATTTTCTTGTCCGTCTTCCGCAGTTGTTACTACAGTTTGCTGTACCGCCGGATGTTGAGTCAATACTGTTTCTATTTCGCCTAATTCGATGCGGAAACCGCGAATTTTTACTTGTTCGTCAATCCGTCCTAAAAATTCTAGGTTGTAGTCGGATATGTACCGCACTAAGTCGCCGGTTTTGTAAATTCGCTCTCGTGAATTTCGCTGAAAAGGATTGGAAATAAAGCTGGCTGCGGTTAACTCCGGGCGGTTGAGGTAGCCGCGAGCGAGTCCGTTTCCACCGATGTACAATTCGCCGACAACGCCTGCGGGTACTGGTTGCAAATATTTGTCTAATATGTATGCTTGAGTGTTCGCGATCGGGCGGCCAATTGTCGGGGCGATGTCTCGCTCTGTGGCGGGAATATAACCGGAAGTTGCGACAACAGTATTTTCGGTGGGGCCGTAATTATTTACGAGCTTAAATGGATAAGATTTGATGGGATGTTGTTGCAGTTTTTCGCCGCCTGTCAGGAGGATTCGCAATGCTGTTGTTGGAGGCCAATCTAATCGCAAAATACGATCGGCTAACGGTGTCGGTACAAAGCTAATTGTAATTGATTTTGAGATTAACCAGTTTTGCAGTTTTTCAGGATCTCGCCGGATCTCATCTTCGGGAAAGTAGATGCTACATCCGGTGGCGAGATACGGCCAAATTTCCCAGCCGCAAGCATCAAAGGCGATCGCAGCAATTTGCGTAGCCCGATCGCCCGCTGACACCTCAAACTCTCTTTGATGCCAAAAAACCAGATTCAACAGGCTCCCGTGCTCAATTTCCACCGCTTTCGGCTTTCCCGTGGAGCCGGAGGTGTAAATCGCGTAAGCCAGATTTTCGGCTGTGGCTGCGCTAGTCGGATTGTCGGCGATTTCGCAAGAAATCGTCGCCCAGTCTGTGTCTAGAAAAACAACCCTTGGATGGTGAATTTTATCATCTGACTGTGTTTCTAAATCTTGCACTTCGCCATCATCCGCCAGGGAATAAATTCCCTGGCTCATAGCTGAAGTCGGCTGAAGCCGACTAGAAACTTCTCCTGTTTCAGTCGTCTTTAGACGACTTTCGCTGTTAGACAGGGGTTTCAACCCCTGGCGGGTAAGCAATACTGACACTTGAGCGTCTTTTATCGTCAAGTGCGATCGCGCCGCGGGATAGCTCGGATCTAAAATGAGATAAGCTCCCCCCGCTTTCAGGATACCCAACATCCCGACAATTAGCTCGATCGAGCGATCGCAGCCCAGCCCGACTAAAACTTCCGCCCCCACCCCAATTTTTTGCAAGTAACGTGCTAGTTGGTTGCTGCGGATATTTAGCTCTCCATAGGTAATTTGCTCGTTTCCAAATATTAGCGCCACTGCATCCGGCGTTTGCTTGGCGTGAAGCTCAAAAAGCTGGTGTACGCAAAAATATTGCGGATAATTAACGGCAGTTTTGTTGCACTCAAATAACAAACGATCGCGCTCTTGCTCGCTCATATATTGCAAGTAGGCGATGCGCTCTTCGGGATTTACCACAATACTTTCTAACAAGGTTTGAAAATGCCCAATCATTCTAGAAATTGTCGCTTCATCGAATAAATCGGCGCTGTAAATCATCATCCCGCTAATGCCTTCGGAAGTGTCAACCCAGAGCTTATTGCTCGGCGATTCGTTGCTTTCCGAGCTGTTGGGCGATCGCTCCCACAAATGCAATTCTAAGTCAAACCTGGCTGTTTGCACGTCTAACTGCTGCGGGCTGAAGGTTAATTCTGGCAATTCTAGCGGCTGTGCGGGCGCGTTTTGCAGCGCAAAGGCTACCTGAAATAAGGGATTTTGGTTCAGCGCGCGATCGGGGTGCAATTCTTCGACTAACTTCTCAAACGGCAAATCTTGGTGAGCGTAAGCTCCTAATGCGACTTCTTTGACTCGGTTTAAAAGTTCCACAAAAGTGGGATTTCCCGACAAATCTGTACGCAGCACTAAACTGTTGACAAAGAAACCGATTAATGCTTCGATTTCGCTGCGGTTGCGATTGGCGATCGGCGAACCGACAACAATATCCTCCTGCTGCGCGTAATGGTAAAGCAACGTTTGAAAAGCTGCCAGCATTGTCATAAACAGCGTCACTCCTTGGCGCTGGCTCAACATTTCCAAAGCCTCGCTGAGCGGTTTTGGCAGTTGCAAAAGCAGCCTTTTTCCTCGATAACTTTGAACTGCGGGGCGGGGCAGATCCGCAGGCAAATTTAACATCGAAATGCCGTTTAACTGCCGCCGCCAGTAAGCAAGCTGCGTTTCTAAAACTTCGCCTTGGAGCCATTCGCGCTGCCATTTTGCAAAATCAGCGTACTGCACCGACAACTCCGGTAAAGGCGAAGGTTTGCCGATCGCAAAGGCCGTATAAATTGCGCCTAATTCCTGAATTAGCACTCCGATCGACCAACCGTCGGAGACAATGTGGTGCATATTCAGCATCAGCAAATATTCGCCATCATCTAAATGCAATAATGTCACGCGCAGCAACAAATCTGTAGACAAATTAAAAGGGCGTTGAGCTTCCTTAGCCGTGAGCCGATTTGCTTCACTTTGGCGAGATTCCTCGGGCAAATTTCGCAAGTCAAATACATAAATCGGCAGGTGAAAAGCATCAGCTATTCTCTGCACGGGTTCGCCCGCCACCACCGCTAAAGTCGTCCGCAAAGCTTCGTGACGGCGCAATATTTCATTGAAGGTTTGTTGTAGCGCCGGAAAATTGAGCGATCCCGTCACGCGCAAGGCGGCGGGAACATTATAAAAAGGATTGTTCGGCACTAATTCGTCGAGAAACCACAACCGCTGCTGTGCAAAGGATAGCGGTAGATTTCCGTCGCGCGCAATAGGAACTATCGGTGCCAAAGTAAAATTAGAAGTACGATTAGCTGCTTGTAAAAATGAAATAATTTCGGCTTTTGTCTGAGAAATTTCGGCGCGCAATTCCGGCGTGATAATGCCTTCAGGAGCGTTGCAGCGCAGGCGCTCACCTTCCACAAAAATATTAATATCTAGACTGCGAAGGTAAGAGATAAATTCAACTATATTCAAAATTCCACCTCTTCTCTAGTATCTACGCTATGGTTGGTAGTCGTTTGATTTTTAGCAGCCCAGCGCACTGTTTCAATGTATTTTGCTAGACTCGCCACTGTCGGGGATTCAAACAAATTGCTGACAGGTAATTCGACTTGCAAAGCATCTCGGATGCGAGAAATTAACTGCGTTGCTAGCAGGGAATGCCCGCCTAATTCAAAGAAATTATCGTAGATACTAACTTGCTGTTTTCTCAAAACTTTAGCCCAAATTTTCGCCAGCGCCTCTTCGATATCATTCCGAGGTTCTACATAATTTACTGTTAGATCCTCGCTGGCTGTATCTATCTGAGGTAATAGCCGGCGGTCAACTTTACCGTTGGGGGTTAGCGGCATAGACTCCAACACTGTATAAGTTGCAGGTACCATATATCCTGGTAACTTTTGTTTCAATAATTGGCGCAAGTCAGTTGGTTTGAGATTGGGAATTTCTGAGTTTTGATTAATGTCGTCAAGAATAATGTAAGCTGCTAAATCTTTTTCGCCGGGGATGTCTTCTCTGACAATTACTGCGGCTTGGCTTACTTGTGGGTGTTGGCACAAAGCAGCTTCTATTTCGCCTAATTCGATGCGGTAGCCGCGAATTTTTACTTGGTTGTCAGCACGGCCTAAAAACTCGATATTGCCGTCAACCCAATAGCGGCATAAATCGCCTGTTTTGTAAAGGTATGAATCTGGTTTGTTGCTAAAACGATCGCGAATGAATGCAGCAGCAGTTAAATCTGGGCGGTTGAGGTAGCCTCGCGCCAGCCCGTCGCCACCGAGGTACAATTCGCCGGGAATGCCGATCGCCACTGGCTGCAATTCCCCATCCAGCAGATAAATTTGCGTATTGGCGATCGCCCGCCCTATCGCGAGTGATGTAGCGGTTTCCGGTACGTCTCGCACCGGATAATAAGCCGAAAATGTGGTATTCTCGGTAGGGCCGTAAACGTGAATTAGTTGAGTAGTTTGCAACTGTTTTAAAACTTTTTTCACGCATCTCACATCCGCAACTTCGCCGCCAAACAGCAAGCAGCGCAAAGAATTAAAAGCTTGGGGTAAAACTCTGGCAATTTGTTGAAACAAAGCTGTAGTTAAAAATAAAATGGTAATTTGTTGTTGCCGCAATTCCAATGCTAAATCGTGAGGCGAAAGCGTAATATTAGTGCTAATTATAGCGAGTTGAGCGCCGTTGAGCAAGGCTCCCCAAATCTCGAAGGTGGCTGCATCGAATGAAGCGTTTGATGCTTGGGCAATTTTGTCCGTAGGTTCTATGTTTATGTAGTTGGTGTTGAGTACCAGCCGATTTACTGCTTTGTGGGTGACAGCAACTCCCTTGGGTTTTCCGGTGGAGCCGGATGTGTAAATAACGTAAGCTAGGTTATCGGCTGTGACTGTGTTGGTGAGATTTTCTGTACTTTCTGTGGCGATTTGTTCCCAGTCGCGATCGCACTTAATAACCAAATGCGAGAAGTCTCGGAAATTTGCGCTCAATTTATCTTGAATTACCAAGACTTCGATTCCCGCATCTTCCAGCATCAAGTTTAGCCGATCGCGCGGATAGCTCGGATCTAACGGTAAATAAGCGCCTCCAGCCTTCAGTATACCCAGCATCCCGACAATTAGGTCGATCGATCTTTCGGCGCACAGCCCCACCAAAACCTCCGCCCCCACGCCCTGTTTTTGTAAATAGCGCGCCAATTGGTTGGCTTTAATGTTAAGTTCTTTGTAAGTTAAATGCTGGCTGTCGCAAGTTACCGCGACATCCTCCGAATGCTGCTCAACCCGCTCCTCAAATAACTGATGAATGCACTTATTTTGAGGATAATCTGTGCGAGTATCGTTCCATTCTCCTAATAATTGATTCACTTCATCCTCGCTCAATAAAGGTAAGTTGGCAATTCCTTGTTCCGGATTCGCCACAATGCTTTCCAGCAGGGTTTTAAAATGACTCAGCATTCGGGCGATCGTAATTTCATCAAATAAATCGGGATTGTAAATAAGCACGCCTCTAAGCCCTTCCGAATCTTGCCACTGTGCGCCGTACCTGCTGCGAAACTTATCCGCAGCTTCCCACAAATGCAGCTCCAAATCAAAGCGCGTGGTTTGAGTTTCCAAATAAAAAGAACTCAACTTTAATTCTGGCAATTCTAGCTCGTCCACAGGCGCATTTTGCAAACCGAATACTACCTGAAACAGCGGGTGTCGGTTGAGCGATCGCTCTGGGTGCAATTCCTCGACGAGTTTCTCAAAAGGCAAATCTTGATGAGCGTAAGCTCCCAGGGTGACTTCCCGCACCCGCCCCAAAAAATCTCGAAATGTCGGGTTTCCCGAGCAGTCTGTTCGCAGCACTAAAGTATTGACAAAAAAGCCGATTAATGCTTCTATTTCGCTGCGGTTGCGATTGGCGATCGGCGAACCGACAACAATATCAGCTTGTCCTGTATAGCGGTAAAGCAAAGTTTGAAATGCGGCGAGCAATGTCATAAATAAAGTAGCTCCCGCTCGCTGCGACATAGCTACAAGTCCATCTTGGAGCTTTTTAGGTAGTTCTAAATATTGAGTTTGTCCGCGATAACTTTGGCGAGCTGGTGCAGGGCGAGCGATCGGCAAATTCAACACCGAAATCCCGCGCAATTGCTGCCGCCAATAAGCTAGCTGAGTTTCTAATACTTCTCGTTGCAGCCATTGGCGCTGCCATTCGGCAAAGTCGGCATATTGCAGTGATAATTCTGGCAGGGGAGATGGTTGTCGGTTTATCAAAGCTGTATAAATAGCTTGTATTTCGCGAATTAGCACGCCGATCGACCAATCATCGGAGGCGATGTGGTGCATATTTAGCAACAGAACATGATCGCGCTCTGTCAGCCGCAAAATAGTGACTCGCATCAGCGGCCCGGTGGATAAATTGAAAGGGCGAAGAGATTCGGCGCAGGTGATTTTTTGGGCTTCTGTGTGCCGTTGTTCTGGCGGCAAATCTTGCAGTTCTAATATTTGTAAATTAATCGGAGAATCGGGAGAAATTATCTGCATTGGTTCGCCCGATACCGCTGCAAAAGTGGTTCGCAAAGTTTCGTGGCGCTGGACTATTTCGTTGAAGGTTTGCTCTAAGGCAGTTATGTTGAGGGAACCAGTTAAGCGCAGTGCTGTTACTACATTGTAGAAAGGATTTTCCGGTGCGAATTGGTCGAGAAACCACAGGCGCTGTTGTGCAAATGATGCCGGAAAGACAAACACTTCGGCTCGCTCAGAAATATTCAGGTTTGGGCGATAGCCTGTAAAGGAATTGTCATAATTTTCGGAAACCATATCTGTTGCTCTCGGGGGATGGGATGTGTTAGTTTCTCGATCGCGCGGGGTGGCTTCTTGAGGGTGCGATCGCCTCTTAAAACTTTGGCGAGCAAAAGAGCACAACTTTTAACATCGTGACATGACTCCGACTGTCAGGGTACGGAGCTTCTTTGAATCACTTCAAAGATTTCCTAGTTGTTCCCTTACGGGTTTTCGACTTTGACCTAGACTGAGAGATTTCAGTCCCCGGCAAACCGTCTGCATAGGCGTTTTGGATTCCGACGTGTCCCGCCGTACTAATTGATTCTATTCCTCTATTTCTGATTACTTGACCACTAGCCACATCTCTATCGGCAATGAATCCACATTCTTGACAATGATGTACTCTCACACTCAAGTCTTTTTTAACTGTTGCGCCACACTCAGGACACTCTTGAGAAGTCCCCCTGGCGTTAACTTCCCCAAAGAACTTACCACGCTTCCAACACAGGTACTTGGTGATAGCTCGGAATTGCCCAAAACCAGCGTCAAGCATCTGTTTGCCAAGCATCCCTTTAGCCAGAATTCGGTAATCCAAGTCTTCCATGAAGACCATATCACCAGCGTCGCAAAGGGCGTGAGCTTGCTTGAAGTGAAAATCCTTACGGGTATTATCAATCGTGTGGTGGATTCTAGCGACTTTAATCCGTTGTTTCTCGTAATTTTTAGAACGCTTCTTTTTTCTATCAAGTCTGCGTTGCAGCAATTTCAGCTTGCTTTGCATCACTCTCAAGAACTTCGGCGATTTTACAATAACACCGTCGCTAGTTGCCAAAAACTTGGAAATTCCAACGTCTACCCCAATTGGATGACCATGAGGCATAGGATTGGGAACACTAACATCGCATTGGATATTGACGTTAGCGTACCAAATATTAGCTTTGTTAATTATCCGAACCTGCTTAACCACAAACCCACCTGGTATCGGGCGATGCAGCTTAATTGGAATCAGCCCCAACTTAGGCAAGGCAATATGCACTCCCTGCACTGGATTCTGTTTAAATTGGGGAAACAACAAAGACTTGAATTGTCCAAACTTTTTGAATCTGGGAAATCCATGTCCAACTTTTTGAAACCCATCCCAAGCTCGGTGCATTTGTTTAATAGCCTGCTGCAAAACTTGGCTTGGTACTTCGCCCAACCGGGGAAATACCTTTTTAGCGCTTGGCAAAGCATTAAGTTGATTCACTTCGCTAGGAAAAGGACTGTCGGCAGCCATGATGTACTCATGACTGATAGAGCATCTGTCAACCATGCACTTCCGGCTATTGCACCAATCCTTAATTTCGCGCAGCCCATAGTTATAGGCGACGCGACAAACATCCATCCACTCTTTGAGCGACTGCTCTTGAGTGATGCTGGGATAGATTCGATAGCGGTAATTCATGGTTAGCATTTCACTACCTTGACATATTTAGTGGCAGGTACAACACCAGTAAATATAAACCCGTCAAGCGAAGGACGGGGTTTTAAACCCAGTTTTCTGATAAATCCGGGTGCAAGAGTGCGGCAGAGACTTGCGCCCAGAAACCGGGTTGATCACCGTTTAAGGCTCAAATTATGCCTTTAGGGGTGAGGAGTCTCGGCCCTACCCTCAACTTGAGTTGTGGGGAAAGGGCGAGCGAGCTTGCGAGGCGGATGAGTTAGATGCGAGAATTATCGGGGGCAATCGGTGCAGAGGTCAAGCTGTAGTATGATTTCTAATTGCACAAAGTGTTTTTGGGGCGATCGCAAATTTCTAACATTTCTAGCTTAGCGACTACTATAGATTCAACAGTGTCCGCAATCTTTGAGAGCAACTCTCTAGAACTTGCGACCTGATGCAGCCAAATTACTTAAGAACATTGAACGTGCAGTTTAAATTAGAGGTTATAGGCTAATGGCGAACCGGAACAGATACTCGCCAAAAGGCGACGCAGGGGATGCACAATCAGCAGAAGAAGTCCTCAACTCAGTGATGCAGGAACTGGACGCTTTGCATGAAAATGTCAAAGGTCAGTTAAATCAGGACATTACTCGCCTGCAAACTGAAAAAAATCACCTGATTGAAGATATTGAAGGCCTCCGGGATCAATATCGCAAATTGCAGTCCCAGCAAATGGAATCTCTGTCTGGGCGATACATTCAGCAGCAGCAATTGTGGCTGAAGCAGTTGGCTCAAGTTTTGGCTCACAATTTGCAAGATTTGTTGGTGCAGCGGTTCAACGAACTCAGCGCTAACTCAGGACATTCTCTCAGCAGCCCGATTCCCAGCGGCGAATTCCCGATCCCGATGCCCCCGAGCAATTACGACGAACGGGCCTCGGAATTACTCGCGGCGTTAGATGAGCGGATCGATCGCAGTTTCCAGATGCTGGAACAAGATTTGAGCAGCTATGAAAGCGAGCTATCTGTGCGGCTCAACAACATGAAAACCCTCGAACTCCAAGGGGAAGAGCTGTTACAAAATCTTGTCAACCGCATTCGGGAAGAACTCGAAGAAGAAGAAGCATATCTTGACAATCCTTTCGACGCTCAAGATTCCTATCCCGAAGCATCAACTAATTCGGTTAATTCTATCCGCCCGCAAGTTCTGCCGCCAGCACCTGCGGATGCGCGGCGAGCCGTGCCCCAGCCAACAGCGGCGCCTTCGGCAGTCGCGACAGCAACTTCTCAAGTGCAAGCAGGTTTGATTCTAGCTTTGTCTTCGGCGGTGGTATTGTCGCTGTTTAATGTTTGTTTGAGAATTATCATTAAAAGCAGAAATCCTCGGATGATTTTTGGCTTGTTTGAACTTGATGGGGTGGTAACTCGGGGTTTTGGAAATTCTTTGTTGATTTTGTTGATGCGGCTGATCGTGGTAATGACTTTGATGCCGGTATTGGCGACATTTCTGTATCCTTCTGTGTGGAAAGATATTAAACGATTGTTCCAGTCGGGCGATCGAGCTTTGTGGAGCAAGGTTTTAGGAAGCGCATTTTTTCTGTTTTTGTCTCAGGTTTTGATTTATCTGGCGATCGGCAATATTCCGGCAGGGATTGCAATTACCATTTTCTTTATTTACCCGATCGTCACTGTACTCGGTTCTTGGGTCTTGTTTGGCGCTCGCCCAAGTACGATCGGCTTTTTGGCAATGTTCGGGATTACCGCAGGTCTGATTTTAGCTGGATGGCCGAGTTTTGCCGCACCAGCTCCGGGCGGTGGCAATGTCGGGGTGGGAGTCTCCGCGGCACTGGCTTCTGGGATTACCTTTGCAGGTTACGTATTGCTGACGCAGATGGCCGCTGGCAAGCTGCACCCGATTCCTTTTAGTTTAGTTAATTTCGCCGCAATTTTTGTATTTTCCGCCCTGAGTTTGTGGGTGCCGCTCTCGGAAAATTTGGCTCCTCAAATCGACCAAAACGTTTGGCCTGGTTTGATTGTAGGAGGCGTTATTTTAGGCGTCCTGACGCTGTTTAGCTATCTTTTGAACAATTTTGCCATCCGGTTCGCGGGGGCAGCCTTAGCGTCAGTAATTGGGACTTTGGGCCCGGCGATGACCGCACTTTTCGGGTTTCTAATTATCAATGAAAAGTTGGAGCCTGTGGCAATTCTCGGCATGATTGTGGTGACGTTGAGCGTGGCTGCGATGAGTGTAGAACGTATGATGGCTCCTCAGAAGAAGGCTACTTAAGGTAGAAACTGGTGTTTGATCGTGCGGGCTTTAGTCCTGGGATTTATGCGGACTAAAGTCCTCACTACGAACCTGTTTTATTAAGTGTTTGTAGTGAGGACTTTAGTCCTCTGATTTTAAGGACTAAAGTCCTCACTACGAACCTGGATTTATGCGGACTAAAGTCCTCACTACGAACCTGTTTTATGGCGCTTAAAATAGAAGCGGACACAAAATCAAACGACAGAAACAACAACTCGAAAACCTACAATACTAGCCTTACAATCCGGCTGGTATCTCAGGCGGCACGCACTGCGACAATTCGGAGGATGATCGTTCCAAGAACCGCCCCGCAACAACCTCAGCGAAAAGTCGCCGCTAGACTCCCAAACGCTACCATCAACAGGCGCACCGTTGTAATTATTGTGCCAAGCATCCGCGCACCATTCCCACACATTTCCGTGGAAATCGTACAATCCGAAAGCATTGGGTTTAAAACTGCCCACATCTGTAGTTTGAAAGCGATAAACACCCTTCGGCGCATCAGCGTAATTAGAATTTCCGTTGTAATTTGCTAACTCGCTGGTAATCGTTTCCCCAAAGTGAAAGGGCCCCGAAGTTTCCCCCCGACAAGCATATTCCCATTGGGCCTCGCTCGGCAAGCCATACTTCTTACCTGTTTTGCGAGAAAGTCTAGCGCAAAATTCGACAGCCTCGTACCAAGATACATTCTCGACAGGTCGATTTACACCTTTAAAACGGGGAGCATCGGGATTGAGATATATTTTAATTTCCGGCAGGGCTGCTACTGCTGTCCATTGCGACTGAGTAACTGGAAATTTGCCAATATAAAAAGGTGATATCGTTACTGAGTGCTGCGGTTTTTCGTCGCCATCACCCCGATCTTTTGGGGTACCCATCAGGAAAGTACCGCCAGGAACAGATACCATTTCCATGACTGCGCTGCGGCCGATATCTTCTTCAAAAAAATGCGCTTTGCCACTTTTAATATTAATTTGCTTCCCGCGATTGTCTACTGTCACCACCTGAAATTCAAAAGTGCTTTTGACAGCAGCAATCTTTTGTCTTCCCTCGTTGTGAGGCGGATTTGTGTTAGATTTTACCCTCTGATTCACAGAGATATTGCTGTTGATTTGCCCGCTATGATTGAGCTGGCTATTGATAGCAAGTTTTCCTCCCTCGGTTAGATAAGCATTGAGGGGAGGTAGGGCTGCCTTGGTTTGAGAAGAATTTAAAGCAAGTTGCCCACTTTTGACAAAATGGGGTTGAGGAGGTAAAGAATAGAGATTTAAAGCTTTAATGACTTCATCAGCAGATTGATATCTATTTTTGAGATAATCTTGAATTAATTTATCTAAAATTGTTGCCAACTCGCTGCTGATTTTTGTGTCGGCTGGCAACCGTTCTCTCCAAATCCAGCCGCCGTTAATCGGATCGTAAAGGTCGTCGGAACCGTCAACTTTCGGCAAACATTGAGTTAGCAGCCTCAGACAAGTTATCCCCAAACTGTACAAATCGCTTCCGGGGAAAACTTGACCGCGCATTTGTTCTAGAGGCGAATATCCGGGCGTTCCTACGGTGGTACCTACTTGGCTCATCAGCGAGCCCGTCACTTGTTTGGAAACGCCGAAATCAATCAAAACTAACTCTCGGCGCGCTCCCCTGCGGAAAGCTGAGTTGCGGAAATTTCCCGCCAATAGAGATGGATTGGGGGAGGTGCGGCGGCGGATGATATTCTCAAGTTTGATGTCTCGGTGAATCACATTGCGATCGTGCACAAATTTCAGAATCGGCAAAATATCTGCCAGCAACTGCCAAATTTTTTCTTCGCTAAAAACGCCCTGCTGAGTTAATTCAGCCAGTAAATTTTGGCCTTCAATCAACTCTTGTACTAAATAAAGCCGCTTGTCTTGTTCAAAATAAGCAATTAATCGAGGAATTTGGGGATGTTCGCCGAGTTCGTAAAGTCGTTTAGCTTCTTGCTTAAACAGTTCTGTAGCCTTTTCCAGTGCTGAGGTTCCCTGAACTTGGGGCATAAACTGCTTGATGACGCAGGGATCGTCCATGCGATCGATATCTACCGCTTCATAAGTTCTGCCAAATCCCCCCTCGCCCAACAGTCGAATCACGCGGTAGCGGTTCCTGAATAGAGGCGTGAGGTCGGCCTGGCCGCAACTTTGACAAAATTTAGATTTGTCGGGATTGAAAGGATTAGAGCACCTTGGATTCGAGCAGTAGAACATATCTCTTAAGAGATGATCTGGTTAAAGTTATAATATACCTTTTCTGCCTGTTAATATTTATTTAACAGAGGAAAGTATCGTACAACTCGGCGATCGCCCAACGAAAAAGCATCGCACTCTCCGGAGCGCGATCGGGCTACAGACAAGAAGAGCTCGTACCGAATTGAAGAGCGATCGAGCCACTGGTAATTTTGAACCATTGAGTATTCATACCAGTTTCCCAAAATAATGCAACTGTAAGTCAGCTCCAAATCCTGATGCAGTCTATCATCTCCTATTCTAAAATCGAAAATCGTATTCGTTGGGCGATCGCCAGCTAACGACTCGGTGCAGTGGTGGCAAATATCACTGAAATACTGTCGCTGATTAGTTTATTAGCCTTTGGGCTACTTCAAGATGCAGATAAAAATATTAAACTCCCCGGAAACCGATCGGCGTTTCCATTGCATCGCGAGGACTGGGGTTAACTAATTTTCGATTTACTTTAGCCTCATATCGGTGGCCAATAAAAGCTAATATAATCCCGACCAACAATAAACTTGCCCCTAAATATTGAGCTAAAGTAGGAGATTCCCCTAAAATCAAATAAGCCATCACTATAGCTGCAATTGGGCTCACTAAATTGGCTAAATTTAGTTCCGTTGAAGTCGCATTTTTCAAAGCAGCGAACCAACATAATTGACCCGTGACGACAATAATCGCCGCATAGACTATCATCCATTTCCAAAGAAAAGGAGATAACACTTCTGCAAAATGGTTTGGCCCGTAAAGGATATTAGCCAATAGGAAAAAAATTACCGTCCCTAGAATATTGCGATAAATACTAAAAATTCCCAAGGGAATTGATTGTAATTGTAGTTTACCAACAACTGTCGAAATGGAACCAATGATCGCGGCAAGCGCTACACTAAGCTCTCCTATTCCAATTTGAAATCCAGCCATCGTCATCGTTTGGCCTGAACTCCCTAAAACAGCAGTCACTATCACCCCGGCTAAGGAAATCACAGAGCCTGCACCTGCCCAAAAATTTACCCGCACACCGAACAGCCAAACACCCAATACCAAGGTTAAAATTGGTTCGATGCGCCCAATTAAAACGATATTGGTAACATTTGTCTGTGCGAGGGCATTAAAAATTAACGCTGGAGCGATCGCCCCCGATAAAATACCTGTAATGGTTAAACTCATCCAATCTTTACGAGTCAAAGCTTTCAGAGTATTCGGGTTCCAGTCTCGATAAAAAATTACAGTCATTAACCCCAAAGCACAAATATTACCCACAAATAAGACATTGCAGAGTGAGATGGGATTTCTGCCATTTACAGCATGAGCTTGTCCAATTTCAACGATTTTACGAGTTAAGGAATTTGAACTCGCAAAAATTAAAACAGCAATCCCAAGATGTATGCTGCTGGGAAGTCGCATTAAAATCTTATGGACTCCATTAACAATATTCATGATTTGATATGGTTTGATTCCCGTACTATGTAACTGTCAACTGTCAACCTGTTTGCTATCAACTGTCAACTGTCAACTGTCAACTGTCAACTGCTATACTTAGCTTAAGGTGATGCCTTTTCATAGCCAATTTTCGGAGCCGAATAAATGGAGACAAACACAGCATCTTCACTATTCTCATTCACTGCCCCATGAATCTGATTTTTGTCTGCGATGGCAACTTCGCCAGCATTCAAGCTTTGACTTTCACCATTGCCTAAATAATAAGTCAAAGTGCCCCGCAGCATCACCCAAGTATCTTGTCCGTCGGGGTGAAAATGAGCTTGTACAATTTGCCCAGCCTTGACGCCCCAAATAGCGATGCTAGAATTTTCTGTCTCAATAATCTGTGTCACCTTAGCGACTTTATCGGAGAAACGAACATAAGCTTCTAAGGCCAAAATTCTGTCTTGCATGATTTTTGAATTACCGTTTTATTTGGGTTGAGGACAGGTTTTGTTGGTAAAATCACATTGATAAATATAGGGTTCTTGCCAATGGAGGGGAATCTCTAGTAAAGCTTTGGCACCAGTCATTCCCTCACCGATAAATAGCAGCAGAGCAAAACAATTGAGAATGATATGAACGGTGCGCCAGCGATTTTGTCTATCCTGATAAATATCTTGGACGATCGCCACTGAAAAAATCATCAATAAAGCGGCTGTAATACCGTAGTAAAAATGGGAAACAAACCATTCATTATCTTGACGATAAATTTCTGGCTGAAACCCTAAAATAATCAATCCCATGCCAGTTAAAGTGGCAAAAATGCCTCGCCATAGTTTAACTTTTGCCTTAAATAGTAGTGTGAAAGAAGCAATACTTAACAGGAACATCGCGATCAGAAACCCGACTCGAAAGGGTTCTTTGGTAAGGGTGTCGTTACTGAGGATTTTTGAGAAGATGGCATAGGCCATTCCCAGTAGGGCAACGGCTACAACTGAGCCACTCAACCAATTACCGATCGCTACGTGCTCGGAACCTACTACTGGCGGAATTTTACTTTTTTCCCCACCGGCAACTTGCAGGCGACGCTGACGGGTGAGTAGGGCGCGATTCACGACAATGCCGATTAAGGGAAAGACTACAAGAATGGCGATCGCCGGATGTAATAACGCAAAGATGTCTTGAAGTTCCATGTTACATATCCATTAATTATATAGATCGGGAATTGTCCCTTACTTACCACCAGCAAGGGAACAGACAAATTACTTCACTTCAGCGGCGGGAAAAGTCGCTACTCTCCCTTGCTTCACAGCGACAACAACATCGTAGGTAGCACAGTAAGAGAAGGTAACATTGTTGGCCTTGTTGTAGAGATTGACCACCATGCCTGCTCCACCGGGTTGTACTCCTAAGGGTAATAAATCACCATAGAAAAATCGTCGCAATTGGTCGCCACTACCAACTTGTCCTTTACTTTTACTAATAATATCGATTTTTTGCTGAACCGTCATTTCCGGGGCGGCGATCGCCGTATTTTGGAATTTTGGCAAAAAGCTATGTACAGCTACGTCTCCCGCACTGATAGCGCTAGCAATGGCTAGAGTAGCGAACAGAGGACTGAGGGATTTGAGTTTGAACATCTTCGTTTTTACCTGAGGAACGGTCGATGACAATATCATGATCTATTTCAATTTTTTTGAGAAGGAGGCAGAATAGAATATGTTATATGCCATTTTGGAATAGGTGCTGTATGGATCGAATTTCCTGTATGCAGACTTTCGTTCGGGCGATCGAACTGAAGAGTTTTTCTGCGGTAGCGCGGGAACAACAGACGACGCAACCCACCATTAGCAAGCAAATCGCCGCTCTAGAAAAATATCTGGGGGTACAATTACTCACTCGTTCAACTACCAACTTGAGTTTGACCGAGGAGGGCAAAAGATACTATCAATACTGTCAGCAGATTTTGGAAACCGTGGCCGAAGCGGAGGCTTGTTTAAAAGAGAAAGAACGAGCAACAGGCATTTTACGATTGGGCTGTCCTGTGCTGTTTGGGCAAATGCAGATTGTCCCTCGTTTAAAAGCTTTTATGAAACGCTATCCCGATGTCAAGATCGATCTGATGATGGCGGATCATTTTGTGGACATTGTAGAGAATGGTTTAGACCTTTTGATCCGCATTGGCAATCATCTGGATAGTTCCTTGATTAGCCATCGCATTGGCACGACGCGCCGTGTCACAGTGGCAACAACAGCCTATTTTGAGCAAGCGGGAGAGCCCCAAATACCGGATGATTTAGTGGATCATGATTGTATTGTTTATACCCATCTTTCTACGGGGAATGAGTGGCATTTTTTAGGAACAGATGGCACGATTAAGGTGCGGGTTGGGGGCTGTTTTCAAACTAATAGTTCTGTTGCTATTCGATCGGCAGTGTTATCGGGTTTGGGTATTGCTGTCGCGCCAGTGTGGATGTTTGGTGATGAGATTTACCGGGGCGAACTCAAGATTGTATTGCAGGATTATCAGCCGACTCCGTTGCCAATTTATGCGGTGTATCGTCGCAGCCGCTTTTATCCGGCAAAAATAATGAGTTTTATTGATTTTTTAGCGGAAGAGTTTAAGCTCGATGCCTGGGTTTGAGATTATGGGGTATTGCGATCGAGGTATAACGGCTAAGATGAGTTCGTAAAAATTCTTAACTCTAACTTTTCTAGCAAGTATAGAAACAAGAACAATTAAGGCTACAAACTAATATCATTTATAAAAAATATTACAATAATTTGAGCTTGTTTTATCAACTATTAGGTAAGGTGCGGATATGTGAGATTGTCGATTTTTATTTATGGATTTAAAAATGGCGGCGCACCCTACGGCTATTTCTCTTTTTTATGCGGACTGAAGTCCTCACTACGAACGAATTTACCAGGCTTGTAGTGAGGACTTTAGTCCTGGCTTTGATGCGGACTGAAGTCCTCACTACGAACGAATTTACCAGGCTTGTAGTGAGGACTTTAGTCCTGGCTTTGATGCGGACTGAAGTCCTCACTACGAACGAATTTACCAGGCTTGTAGTGAGGACTTTAGTCCTGGCTTTGATGCGGACTGAAGTCCTCACTACGAACGAATTTACCAGGCTTGTAGTGAGGACTTTAGTCCTGGCTTTGATGCGGACTGAAGTCCTCACTACGAACCTATTTACCAGGCTTGTAGTGAGGACTTTAGTCCTGGCTTTGATGCGGACTGAAGTCCTCACTACGAACCTATTTACAACTTACTGGGTTCGATCGCCGGAGCGCGCAGAGACACTGTTTTATCGGTAGCAGCCTTCGCCAACACCAACGATGGCACAGAATCGCGCAATTTGGCAGTCAACTGTGTAGTCGTCGCATCGTAAACCTGAGTGAGCATTTTTGGATACAAACCAATGCCAATAATCGGCACTAACAAAGCGGCAATAATAAACACTTCTCGCGGTTCCGCATCCACCAACTCTTCATGTTCCGCCAATTCCTTATTTTCCGGGCCGTAGAAGATTTCCCGCAGCATTGACAGCAGGTAAATCGGAGTCAAAATCACGCCAACAGCGGCCAGAAATACCACACAAACCTTAAACACCGGGTTGTAAGCATCGCTGGTTGCAAAACCTACAAACACCATCAATTCTGCTACAAAACCGCTCATTCCCGGCAATGCCAAAGAAGCCATAGAGCAAGCAGTCCACATGGCGAAAACTTTCCGCATTTTCTTGCCAACGCCGCCCATTTCGTCCAGCATCAGCGTGTGCGTGCGATCGTAAGTACAGCCTACCATGAAGAACAAACTCGCTCCGATCAAACCGTGGGAAACCATTTGCAGCATGGCGCCGCTAGTTCCCAAATCGGTAAAAGAAGCTATCCCAATCAGCACAAATCCCATGTGGGAAATTGAAGAATAGGCAATTTTTCGCTTCAAGTTGCGCTGAGCAAAAGAGGTTAAGGCGGCATAAACAATGTTCACTACACCCAAAATTACTAAGAGGGGTGCGAAGGTAGCGTGAGCATCGGGTAGCATTCCGGCATTCATCCGCAGTAAGGCGTAGCCACCCATTTTGAGCAGAATTCCTGCTAGCAACATATGGGCGGGTGCGGTTGCTTCGCCGTGGGCGTCAGGAAGCCAAGTGTGCAGGGGGAAAATTGGCAGTTTGACGCCGTAAGCTATTAAGAATCCTGTGTACAGGAGCAATTCTACATTGGGGGCGAATTCTTTGGCTGCGATCGCCCGCATATCGAAAGTCACGGTATCGCCGTAAAACGCCATTGTCAGCGCGCCCACCAAAATAAACAGCGAACCGCCTGCGGTGTACAGGATAAACTTGGTAGCTGCGTAGAGACGCTTTTTCCCGCCCCAGATCGACAAAATTAGGTAAATCGGAACTAATTCTAGTTCCCAAACCAGGAAAAACAGCAACATATCCTGTACGGCAAAAACTGCGATTTGCCCGCCGTACATTGTCAGCATCAAAAAGTAAAATAGCTTTGGTTTAAATGTGACTGGCCAAGCAGCTAAAGTAGCCAGGGTAGTAATAAAACCAGTTAGCAAAATCAGCGGCATTGACAAACCGTCAGCACCGACAGACCAATTTAAATCGAGTTGCTGCACCCAAGTATAACTTTCTACCAGTTGCAAGTCTGGATTGCTGAAGTCGTATTGAGTGCAAAAAGCGTAAACAAGTAGGGCAAAATCGATCAAACCTACAATTAGTGCATACCACCGCACCGTCTTGCCATCCTTATCGGGAATCAAAGGAATCAGCAGGGACGCAGCAATGGGAAACAGAATTGTTGTTGTTAACCAGGGAAAGTTAGCTGTATCCATTGCGTTTTAAAATTAGCCATCAATTATTAGGTTTAAACACATTTTGGCTGTTTTAGCCTAAATTTTATACTTTCTTTATACGAAACTATTTTTTTTGCTGTGTTGGCTACTATTTGTACGATCGCACAATTTGAGTTTAATCCAAGAAGACCGGGCGAATAGAATTCGCGTCTACAAAAACAAAACCCGCCTTCGCGGGTTGAAGAACCGGTGGTTAAAATCACCTTATTTTCTTCAGTCGGCGTCCGGCGGACTTCGTTTTTGTAGACGCGGTTTCAACCGCCGTATTATCTAATTGGTGGTGTCATTTCCCTACCTAAATGGAGGACACGGGAATGCCGTGTCCCGATCGATTTAACCAACTCCAGAAACGATCGCAAAACCCAACACTGCCACAAACACAATCAGGGCATAAAATTGAGCGCGGCCGTTTTCAAAGTATTTCAAAGCTTCGCCTGTTACCAGGGTGAGAAACCCTGTCAAGTTGACCAAACCATCGACAACTCGCAAATCCACTTCCATGACTTGCCGCGCTAAACGACGGCTGCCTCTGACGAAGAGAACTTCGTTGATATCGTCGAGATACCACTTGTTGAGGGAGAATTCATAGAGCGGTTTGATTTTTTGGGCGATCGCACCGGCATCAATTTTCCGGCTCAAATACATCAGAGAAGCCAAGGTAATGCCCAGCAAAGCAATACCGACAGAACTGCCGCCCATGATTAGAAATTCCGTCAAATCAAACTTAGCGGCGTGTTCCAAAACTTCTTCCAGAGACTCCCCTGGCGCGCGGACAAACTGCTCGAAATAATTGGCAAACGGCGTACCGAGAAAACCGATAAACACAGAAGGTACAGCCAGCAATACCAACGGTAGAGCCATTGTCAGAGGAGATTCGTGAGGAAAATGGTCGTGTGCGTCGTGACTTTCGCCAGTTGGTGCCAATTCCTTAACGTTCATCGCTCCGGGGCCGAAAACTAGACCCGGTTGCAGGAGTTGTTGCTTGATGGCGTTATTATTGCCCCGGAATTCGCCCTCAAAGGTGCTGAAATACATCCGAAACATATAAAACGCGGTCATCCCCGCAGTTACCCAGCTCACAGCCCACAGAGCGGGATTTGCTTGAAAAGCTTGGGCGAGGATTTCGTCTTTTGACCAGAAACCGGCAAAGGGCGGAATGCCGCAGATTGCTAAATTGCCGATTAAAAAGCAAGTAGCGGTAATCGGCATATATTTCCGCAAGCCACCCATAACTCTCATGTCTTGAGCGAGGGCGGGGTTGTGCCCGACGACATCTTCCATGCCGTGAATGACTGAACCCGAACACAGGAACAGCATTGCTTTGAAGTAAGCGTGAGTCATTAGGTGGAAGAGTCCGGCACTGTAGGCGCCGACTCCCATTGCCATTACCATGTAGCCCAATTGGGAGATTGTGGAGTAGGCGAGGCCTTTTTTGATGTCATTTTGGGTAATTGCGATCGAAGCACCCATGAAGGCTGTAAAACAGCCGGTGCAGGCGATCAAATTCATGACTACTGGCAAGCCTTCAAACACTGGATACATCCGAGCGATCAAAAAGACGCCGGCGGCTACCATCGTGGCGGCGTGGATTAAGGCAGAAATCGGTGTCGGGCCTTCCATGGCGTCTGGGAGCCAGACGTGGAGGGGGAACTGAGCCGATTTGGCTGCTGGGCCCAAAAATATCAAAACGCCGAAGATTGTCGCCAGAGTGGCGGAAAGGGCGCCGGATTCGACTAAAGAGTGGAGGCGTTCGCCCATCACCTCAAATTCAAAGCTGCCGGTGGCCCAGTAAATGCCGAGGATGCCCAGCAACAGGCCGAAGTCGCCGACGCGGTTGGTGACGAAGGCTTTTTGGCAAGCGTCAGCAGCGGGTTTGCGATCGTACCAGAAGCCGACTAGCAGGTACGAACACATACCTACCAGTTCCCAGAAAATGTAAATCTGAACGATGTTGGGGCTGATTACTAGACCTAGCATTGAGGCGCTGAAGATGCTCAGGTAGGCGTAAAATCGCACGTACCCGTCATCGTGTGCCATGTAGCCGTCGGTGTAAATCATCACCAAAAAAGCGACCGTAGTGACGATCGCCAGCATTACCGACGTGAGGGGGTCGATGATATAGCCCATATTCAGCGAGAAGTCCCCAGCAGAGGCCCACTGAATGGTTCGGGTGTAGGGTTCGTGGCCCTGTAGTTGACTCCACAGCAATGCGAAAGACATTACCGTTGCTCCTCCGAGGGTCGAAAGGATTAAAATCGCATTCGCTTGTCGGAGTTTGTTGGTTGCTTGGTTAAAGGTGATTAAGCCTAAACCTACTAGCATTGCGCCTGCCAGTGGGAGGACTGGAATCAGCCAAGCGTATTGATAAAGCAGTTCCATGACTGATAGGTAGTTTAAAGTTTCTACTAGATATTGCGAAAACTGTAAACAATTGTGACACAAGCCTGCACGACTGGGCAGTAAGACTCCCTACAATTCTTAAGTATTGCCGATCGACAATTCTTAAGAATTCCTGCCTATTTTCCCGATCGATCTAGTTCGCTTTAAATCTATGTCTAAAGATATATATAGCCGAGTCTCAGAAAGATGAGGTACTCTCCGGGGCATAGGGCATAGGGCATAGGGCATGGGGCATAGGGCATAGGGCATAGGGCATAGGGCTATCCTCACCACGCTTGAGAACCGCTATAGACAAATATCGCCGTCTTGAAATCCCAAGACGGCGATATTTATTTTGGATGGGATGGCCGATCGACAAACTGGCAATTCCCAATGCTTTTTCAACAAGAGCCCAATGCTTTTGAAATGTTACCTGTTCAATGCTTCCTGCCGTTGCAGGCGTTGAGTTCGGGGATAATTCTGAGTTGCGAGCATCCAGGAATCCAGAGTGTGCCGCAGTTCCTCGCGTCCTTGATAATTTTCAAATCTAAATAGAACTCGATCGCCCTCAAACAAAATCAGTGTCGGCAGACTTGTCAGCCGGTAAGTCGTTGCCAACTTCAAACTTTGATCGGCATTCACCCCTAGGAGCTTGACTTTTCCTGCCCACTGTGCCTCAAAATTCGTAAGCGTGGGGTCGAGCGCGCGGCACAAACCGCACCAAGGTGCCCAAAAGTGAACTAAAACGGGGGTAGAGGCTTGAAATACCTCTTGTGCAAAAGTGCGTTCGCTAACCGACAACACCATGATCCCTCAAAATTTAATAATTTTTTTTCTATCCTAGGGATCATGCTACCAGTATATGTTCGCAGTGACACGCATCAGAAAAGGATGAATTTTCCACAGCAGGCCTGTAAAAATGACTACGCCTAGGTAGGAAGGGCGCAGGAACTCAAGCAAATCAAGGGTTTGACGCTTTTGCAGGATTGCCAAAAATGGAATAATTGAGGTTTGAGATTTGATGGTTTCAAAGGATTCGCCAAAACGAGCCCGCAGCCGGCTGTCGCCGTGCCACACTCCGAATAGGTGGTGAAGTATCAAACCGATGGAAGTGACGAGGGTAAAGCTAGTGCCAATCCAGAGGGTGTGGGCCACGCACCAAATCACCTGTCCCACCATTTGCGGGTGACGGGTGACGCGGATGATCCCGGCTTGGTAGAGGTGAACTTCCGGCTTTTGGATGGCGGCAATTTCTAGAAGGTTGAAGGTTGCTGGGTACAGAAACAGAAAGGAAATTGCCGACAGTATCCAAACCACTGGTTTAACTCCGGGCACGCCCTGTACTTGCCAAAGCTGCACGCCGTCGTAGCGGTGGTTGAAAAAGTAGACAACCAAAATCACCGCCAGCGGCAAACTGACAAGGGCAAACAAAACGCGGTAAAGTCTCGGCCCGATCAGCTTTTCACCTTTCGGGCGCAGGGCTGCTAAACCGCTGTGGGCGATCGCAAAACCAAATAAAAGTCCGAGAATAACTAAGTGGGAGTCAAGCGCTAAGTCGATCGTCATTGCAAATATTAAGAAAAGTTATTGATTCGTGGCCAAATTGTGTCACAAAGTATCTATAGGAGCATTCAGCGGTTATCAGTCAGTTAACTGTTCGCTGTTCGCTGTTCGCTGTTGACTGTTGACTGTTCGCTGTTCGCTGTTGACTGTTCACTGTTTGCCGATCGATCGCTGTTTGCTGTTTGCCGTCAACCGTCAACCGTCAACCGTCAACAGTTAACTGACAAATGACAACTGACAATTTAGATATATGTCTGACCTTCCTTTCACTTTAGACCAGTTACGCATTCTCAAGGCGATCGCCTCTGAAGGAAGCTTCAAACGCGCCGCCGACAGCCTCTACGTATCCCAGCCAGCAGTTAGCTTGCAGGTGCAAAACCTAGAGAGACAGTTGGACGTGCCGCTGTTCGATCGGGGGGGGCGGCGGGCTCAACTGACCGAAGCCGGACACCTGCTGCTGAGTTACGGCGAGAAAATTCTATCGCTTTGTCAAGAAACTTGTCGAGCTCTCGAAGACTTGCAAAATCTCCAAGGCGGTACTTTGATCGTCGGCGCTTCTCAAACAACCGGGACATACTTGCTACCGCGAATGATTGGGATGTTTCGGCAAAAGTACCCGGATGTGGCGGTACAGCTTCACGTGCACTCGACTAGGCGCACGGCGTGGAGTGTCGCCAACGGGCAAATCGATTTAGCAATTGTTGGCGGAGAAATCCCTACCGAACTTGTAGAAGCTTTAGTAATTGTTCCTTACGCTGAGGACGAACTGGCTCTAATTCTCCCGCCTTCTCACCCGATGGTACAACAAGACAGCATTCAAAAAGAAGACCTTTATAAATTGCAGTTTATATCCTTGGATTCGCAGTCTACTATCCGCAAAGTCATCGATCAGGTACTGACTCGCTGCGGCATTGATACCCGCCGCCTGAAAATCGAGATGGAGCTCAACTCGATAGAAGCTATTAAAAATGCCGTTCAGTCTGGGTTGGGTGCTGCTTTTGTGTCGGTTTCGGCGATCGAAAAAGAGTTGATGATGGGCGTTTTGCACAAATCTCGGATGGACGAAGTTTTAGTAACTCGGATTTTATCGCTGATTTACAACCCCAACCGCTACCGTTCTAAAGCAGCAGAGGCTTTCAGCAATGAAATTTTGCCTTCCTTTGCTACTTATTCTGCCATCCCGGAGAAAAAAGAACCTGCGGGCCTGGATTTAGGACTCATAGAAATAGCAACTCCCAACTCTGCGGGAAGTTAATCTGTTACATCGCCCGCAGGCGCTCAGTTCGCCATTAGTTGAGACATTATAATCTGGTTTGATAACCCTGGGAAAAATTTGCAAGTTGGGAATGGGTAATTGGGAATGGGGAATCGGTAATCGGTAATCGGTAATTGGCTTGTTTGATGCCAAAAGCTAATACCAAAACTAGCTAAAGAGGGTAAAATAAACTGAAATTGGCATAAAAGGAAAGTTTGAGCGCGCAGAATTAGGAATTAAACCATTAGCAACTAGCAATCCCAGTTACTAATTATCTATTACAAATTCCCAATTCCCAATTCCCAATTCCAATTTCCAATTCCAATTCCAAATTACAAATTCCCAATTACCAAACCAAAATGGAAGTTTACTGCACCCGCCCGGGCTGCCCCCGCCCTCAAAACTATTTTTCAGACCTCGATGACAGTTCCCTGCTGAAAACAGTGCAGCAAAGGTATTGCAAAACCTGCGGAATGCCCCTAATTTTGAGCGGTCGCTATTTGCCCGTGAGGTTGTTGGGTCAAGGCGGTTTTGGGGCGGCATTTTTGGCCAGAGACCGCTATACTCCGGCGATGCGGCAGTGCGTTGCTAAACTTTTGCAGCCGTCGGTCAATCTGACTCCGGCACAGCTAAAAATCGCTCAAACTCTGTTTGAACGGGAAGCGGCGGTGCTGGAAGAATTGGGAAACGAACATTCGCAAATTCCAAGTTTGCTGGCGTTTTTTGAGCTGACTGTTCCGAGTTTGCAGCCGGAAAAAAACGATCAGTTTTTCTATCTGGTTCAAGAATTTATTGATGGTGAAAATTTGGAGGAGGAACTTGCTATAAAAGGCAAGTTTTCGGAATCTGAAACGATGGAGGTGCTGCGGGAAATTTTGAAAGTTCTCGATTTTGTCCACTCTCGCGGTTCGATTCACCGGGATATTAAACCTGCTAATATTATGCGGGGTAAAAATGGTCGGCTTTATTTATTAGATTTTGGGGCTGTCAAACAGGTGACGCAAACTGCGGGCACTTCTAAGGCTTCGACTGGTATTTATTCTTTGGGTTACGCTCCGCCAGAACAAATGAGCGGACAAGAAGTTTATCCAGCAACAGATTTTTATGCTTTGGCTGTGACTTGCATTACTTTGCTCAGCGGTTTGCAGCCGACGGAGTTGTTTGATAGTTATCAAAATGAGTGGAATTGGCGATCGCGCGTGCAGGTAAGTTCGCGTTTGGCTGAAGTTCTCGATCGAATGTTGTTACCAGCTCCCAGCCAGCGCTATCAATCGGCCGCCGAGGTAGAAGCGGCTCTGAAATACAATTCTCAACAGCCTACGATGGTCGTGCAGCCTCCAACAATACCGACTCCGCCTCCCCTACAGACTCAGCCACCACCACCGACTCAGCAGCCTCCTGTGCCTCCTGTGGTGGCGGCTCCTCCGGGAAACCTACAACCTGCGCCGAGACAGGCTTTTTCAATTTGGGATGTTTTGGGTGGGGCTGCGTTTACGGGTTTTGAAGGGGGGTTGCTGGCGATCGCCCTGACGAGTTTGCTACCGTCTCCTAGTGTCAGCATCGGATTGTTGGGGATGATTGTCGGGGGGATGATTTTCGGCCAGTACCGCAGATCGATCGAACAAACTGAGATGCTGATTATTAGCGGGGGTACTTTGGCCTTGCTGTGGTTTTTCCCGGCTTTGCGTACCGCAGTGACGATTTATCCGAATTCTCCGATCGCAGGCGTGTTGTTTGTCGGATGGTTGGCGGCGTTGGGGGCGATCGGGGCAACAGCGATATTTCGCTTGATCTATAAGTTACTTTCTAATATTTTTTAAGCCTTATTTTAAATTCGAGAGGCCTGGTTTGTAGTGAGGACTTTAGTCCTTCTTTCCGAGGACTAAAGTCCTCACTCTACTAATTTAATCGCCAGTGATTGACCGGAATCTATCTGATATGATTTAGGAGAAAAAAGTTTGCTGCAATAGAATTTTTAGGTTTTTTTGTCCACCCAATATGTAAGGTGCGTCGCTATGAGATATGGGGTGAAATTTAGGGATTCTTCTCGTGCGACACACCCTACGACTACTGTGGCTAATGACAATTGACAACTGACAACTGACAACTGACTTCAGTCTTGTTGGGTATAAAACTGGCGGGCACCGATCGCAGAAAAGGCGATCGCAGCCACCAACAAAACAGGTATGCTGTACCAAGGAAACTTGGCGATATCGTAAGCAGCCGCTCTCAACCCAATGCTGGCATAAGTCAGCGGTAACAGATAAACTATGCCTTTGAGGGCGATCGGTAGCGACGTAGGGTCAAAAAATGTCGCACCTAAAAATGACATCGGAGTTATCAAAAAATTGTTGTACAATCCAACTGATTCGAGAGATTTTACATTTAAACCAACTATCACTCCCATCCCCGCAAACACAGCGGAATTGAGAACAATCACTAACAAAAATAGCGGATGCAGAAATACCAGCTTTTGAGTAAACAAAACTGCAACTAAAATCACCGAAACCGAAGTTAGTAGTCCCCGCAATATTCCCGCTAGCATTTTACCAGCGTGCAAAGCTAACGGGTGTACCGGCATCAGCAGCAATTCCTCAAATGTTTTACTATAAAGTCGTTCGCCACAAATAGAAAATACTGCGCCAGTAAAACTGACTGTCATCGATGAAAGCGCAACCATTCCCGGCAGCATAAATTCTAGATAATTGCCGCCAATTGCAGGTTTAGACATGGAAGAACCCAAACCAAAACCAAAAGCTAGAATGTAAATTAATGGCGATGTTAAACCAGCGGCGACAATGGGCAAGATTCGGACTCGCAAATCTAGCCATTCTCCCCAAAATACGGTGATTGTGTCTGTTAGTATAGTTTGAATTGAGGTTTTTTTCATGGTTGGGCGAGGTGATTTGCATACTTGATATCAAGTCCTGTCAATTAACGGGACTAAATATTATATCATGTCCGCTCGAAAGACCATAGTAACATTGGTTTGTAGTGAGGACTTTAGTCCGCAGAATAAGAAGGACTAAAGTCCTCACTACGAACCTTTTCGCTCGAAAGACCATAGTAATATTGGTTTGTAGTGAGGACTTTAGTCCGCAGAATAAGAAGGACTAAAGTCCTCAGGACTTTAGTCCGCAGAATAAGAAGGACTAAAGTCCTCACTACGAACCTTTTCGCTCGAAAGACCATAGTAATATTGGTTTGTAGTGAGGACTTTAGTCCGCAGAATAAGAAGGACTAAAGTCCTCACTACGAACCTTTTCGCTCGAAAGACCATAGTAACATTGGTTTGTAGTGAGGACTTTAGTCCGCAGAATAAGAAGGACTAAAGTCCTCACTACGAACCTTTTCGCTCGAAAGACCATAGTAATATTGGTTTGTAGTGAGGACTTTAGTCCGCAGAATAAGAAGGACTAAAGTCCTCATTACGAACCTTTGGCGGGTAATTGACCGGACATGATATTACATCTTGCTCATTATCAGATTAAAAGGTTAAATAATCAAGGCTGCTGCACTGTTCTAATTTGGTTTCAGTTAAAGGCAATTTACCTGACTCTACTTTTTCCTGTTGTCGGTTCAACCAAATTGCTTTTAAGCCTGCGGATTTAGCACCGCAATAATCTGCTTTGAAGCTATCGCCGATATGCAAGACATTCTCGGCTGTGCAGTTGTGTTTTTGCAGCGCTGCGGTGAAAATTTCCGGCTGGGGTTTGGCGGCACCTACTTCGGTGGAAATTGTCACTGATCTGAAATATTCTGCTAAGTTGAGGGCTTTTAATACTGGATAAAGTCGCGAATCGAAATTTGAGACTACTGCTAATTCAATTCCTTGTTTTTGCCACTTATTTAATGCTGGGAATACGTCGGGATAGACGAACCAAGGTTCGGCGGTGGCAAAATGATCGTAGAGTTTGGCAAAAAATTTGGGAAAGTCTGAAAATTGATGGAGAATGCCTGCTATTTGGAATGATTTTGCAGAAACTTCTAGCCACCACTCAAATTCTAGCTGGGTAATTTTTGCTGCTTCTATTCCTGGAAATGTCATCGGAGTTGCTGAGGCGAAGCTTTGGTAAAATGCTGCATTTAACTCTTCACTATTAACTGTTACTCCGAATTTTTGGGCTAGTTGTCCGTAGACTTCGCCGACGCTGCCGCGCACGTCAAAGAGTGTACCAGCGGCATCTAAAAAGATAATTTTTGTCATTAGTTGGAAGAAGGAAGTTCGGCAACGAGCAATGTACGGGATGTAACGTAATAGGATTAACCAAAAGACCGGGCGAATGGAATTCGCGTCTACACCAACAAAACCTGTGTAACGTAATAGGATTAACCAAAAGACCGGGCGAATGGAATTCGCGTCTACACCAACAAAACCTGCCTCCGCAGGTTGAAGAAGAAGAATAAGAAGAAGAAGAAGAAGAAGACCGGGCGAATGGAATTCGCGTGTACACAAACAAAACCTGTGTAACGTAATAGGATTAACCAGAAGACCGGGCGAATGGAATTCGCGTCTACACAAACAAAACCTGCCTCCGCAGGTTGAAGAAGAAGAAGAAGAAGAAGAAGACCGGGCGAATGGAATTAAGTTATTTTTTTTAATCCGCGGAGGCGGACATTGTTTGTATACACGCGAATTCTATTCGCCTTCTGATCTATTACTTTTTCAGTAGTTCTTGAATTGGCTTACTAATCCAATTGAAACCAACTTTTAGTTGGTGGTCAAATGTTGGCATTCGATAGAGATAGGCTAGGCGACGAGCAATGTGTGCTAGTTGTCCGTCGAGTTTGATTCCTAAACCTGTGAGGGTGGCGTTGTCAATTCCTAATGTCATCATTTCTCCTAGCGGCTGGTACCGGAAAGGTAGTAATGGTCGATCGCTCAGGGATGCCCAAATATTCCAGGCGGTGTAGTCTGCTTGCTGGAAGGCTGTTTGAGCTGTGGATGGGACTTTTTGACCTGTGGCGTCGTGACATTCGGCTAAGTCTCCCAAGGCAAATATGTCTGGATGGTCGATAATTTGCATCTGGGAGTTAACTATTAGTTGACCGCGGTGGTTTTGTTTGAGGGGGAGCGATCGCACTGCTTGACTGACTTGGGTTCCTACTGTCCACAATACTATGTCTACGGGGAGAACGTCTAATTGTCCTTTGTAAAGTAAGGATATGGTGTCGGATTCGATCGCCTCTACTGCTGTTTCTAAGTCGATCCAGACTTTGCGTTGTTCTAGTGCTTTGTTGGCGGCTTCGCGGTTAAACTCGGGTGATGTCCGCAAAATCGTGTCGCCTTGCTCGACTAATCGGACGCGACCTTTTTCTCCGAGTCGATCGGCTAATTTACAAGCTAATTCTACTCCCGAGTAACCGGCTCCGACGATCGCAATCCGAATTTTGTCGGGGTTGCTAGCTTCGAGAAACCGCAGTCTTTCTTCTAAGCGGTAGGCGTCGTCTAGGCTGCGGAACGAGTAAGCGTATTCAACGGCTCCTTTGACCATATCTAGGGGAGTTTCGCCACCTAAAGCTAAAACTAGGCGATCGCACGGAATTTCTGGCCCGTCGTGCAATTGCACTCGCTTCGACTCTACGTCGATGCCGGAGACAGTGCCTTGACAAAAGCGCACGCCTGTGTTTTCTAGGAGTTCGGCAAACGGCGGGGCGATTTCCCAGGTTTGGAGTTCGCCAGTCAGGAGTTCGTACAGCAGGGGAACGAACAAAAAGCGATCGCGCCGATCGACTAGGACTATTTCGGGTTTTTCGGCTTTGGAGAAGGGTAACTGACTCAGGCGCAGGGCTGTGTAGAGTCCGCCGAAGCCTCCGCCGAGAATGCAAATCCGGGGTTGTTGTTGAGTCATGGTTTTTGTGTGAGGGCGATCGATAGCAAGGCAACTTATCTTATTTTGACACTCCTCCTCCTAAAGGCGCGAGGATTCTTGGCTCACCGAGACCACTTAAACCAGATACCTTGCAGTGTCTAGCCCAGAGGTGGGACTCTCCCCAAGCGACTTCGGGTATGCCCTACCCTAGTTGGATTGTTCCAAGTTCTTTTTTGATTTGAAACATATCGTTTCAAAAACTGTTCGTCTAGTTCCTCTGAATCTTTTACCTACTGCGAGGTGGAATCTAGAACAATGCAGTAGAACCGCATAGATTCAATTGTCAAGGTGCAGCGTGTCTTTCGACGACAAGGTTTTTAGCGTGGTTGATTACCTTTTCCACTACAATTAGTGTATCAGATTGGTACACAAGATGGCAGATAAACAACTGCACGTTAGAGTTTTCGAGGAAGAAATGAAACAGTTGGAACGGTATCCAAAAAAGACGAAGCGAACAAAGACAGATATTCTGCGTGAGTTCCTTGGATCGTTACCTTGATTAAGAGAGAAAGTTGCCCTAGAACGGCGGGGCTTTCGACCCATTTTTCGGTAACGAGAGTGGGAGAGTGGGAGAGGGGGAGAGTTGGAAAATTTTCCCCTGAACATCCATCCGTTACATCCGTTACGTCCGTTATACAAATTATACAATCCCTTGCCGAACTGCCTTCTGCCTTCTACATAATATCTTTGATTAGCTCTGCCTATTAGCCGCCCTCAAATTTTTTGAATGTTCGGACAAGTAATTTTGTACTATATTAGTTAATAACGAATTATTTCGCCAATTAAATTCAGTTTTTATACAGGGATCTACTCTAACACTTGCCCCCGCACTCACAAGTGACAAAATCATGCAAATTTCCTCGAATTCTTCTAAAGTTAAGAACGGCGCTCGCCCTAGCGAAGACGGCTCATCTTTGTTAAGCAGCGAAGAACGATATAAAAATTTAGTAGCTAATATTCCCGGTGCTGTATACTGCTGTAACTGCGAATGGACGGGGCCTGATGGCGAATTAATACGGACAATGGCGTTTTTGAGCGAGGGTGTTCAAGAAATATCTGGCTATCCATCCTCTGATTTTATCAACGATCGCGTGCGTTCTTTTGCCAGCATTATCCATCCTCAAGACCGTAAAAATGTGGAGGCTGCTCTCAAAAAAAGTGTAGCAACCAGAACTCCGTACATTGTTGAATACCGGATTGTCCGGGCTGACGGCGAAATTACCTGGGTTTACGAAAAAGGCCAAGCTGTTTGTAGCGATGGGGATGAGGTTAGAGGAAAACAAGAGGAACAAGCAGAAATTGAGGAATTTTTATCTGCGGTGATTTCGGCGATTTCGCCGCTGGAAAATTCTTTATGTCAGGTTGTGTATATCGATGGAGTAATGTGGGATATTACTGAGCGAAAGCGGGCTGAGGAACAATTGCGAAACACTCAAGATTTTTTGAATGCGGTACTGCAAAATCTCCCGGTTAGCGTGTTTATTAAAGATGCTGTGGAACAAAGATTTATTTATTGGAATGCTGCTAGTGAAGAATTGTTTGGCTATTCCAGCGACGAAGTGTTGGGAAACAACGCTGCTGATTTGTTTGAAGCAGAGCAGGCTAATTACTTGCAAGCACAAGATTTAGAAGTATTTGCTACGGGAAAAGGTCTCGATGTGCCGGAAGAAATTATTCAACTTCCGCGCCGGGGAAAGCGGATTTTGCATACTAAAAAAGTTCCTTTGTTTGACGGTTGTGGCGCGCCTAAATACATTTTGGGTATTGCTCAAGATATTACCGAAAGCAAAAAAAATGAAACAGAATTGTTGCGGTTGGCGATCGTTGCTCAAAAAACGCAAAATGGTGTGATTATTACTAATGCTGAAGGCTGTATAGAATGGGTGAATCAAGGATTTACTCGGATTAGCGGTTACTCGCTGGCCCAAATGTTGGGACAAAAACTCGGTGATGTGCTGCAATGTCCTCAAACAGATCCCGTAACTATTGCTCAATTGCGATCGGCTTTGGATAGGGGCGAGCCTTTCAATCAGGAAATTTACAATTGCAGGAAGGATGGAAAGGGTTATTGGGTGGCGCTTTCGATCGCCCCTATTTATCAAGAAACCGGGGAACTAGAAGGTTTTATTGCGGTGGAAACTGATATTACCGATCGCAAGCAAGCAGAGGTAACAGTCAGGGAAAGCGAGAGTTATTACCGCTGCATAGTCGAGACGGCTTCAGAGGGCGTTTGGATGTTTGACGCCGACAGCACCACGACTTTTGCTAACTGTCGGATGGCCGAAATGCTGGGGTATACTGTGGAAGAAATGCTGGGGCGATCGCTATTTGAGTTTATCGATGACGCATCTCGGGAAATAGCCGAAAGTTATGTACAGCGCAGGCGGCAAGGCATTCGCGAGCGCCACGATTTTGAGTTTACTCGCTCTGATGGCTCTCACTTGTGGGCGATCGTCTCCGCAACGCCAATGTTCGACGCTGAGGGCGAATTTGCCGGGGTTTTGCGGATGATTACCGATATTAGCGATCGCAAACAAGCCGAAGCAGAATTGCGCCAAACTCTCCAAGAATTAGAATTTGAAAAATTTGCCTTAGATCAATCAGCAATTGTCTCAAATACCGACGAATTCGGCGTTATTACCTATGTCAACGACCAATTTTCTGAACTTTTAAAATATCCCCGAGAAGAACTAATAGGCAAAACCCACAAACTTGTCAATTCTGGCTATCACCCAACCGAATTTTTCAAGCAGCTTTGGTCAACAATTCGTCAGGGCAACGTTTGGCGAGGAGAAATCAAAAATCAAGCCAAAGACGGTAAATTATTGTGGCTTGATACTACAATTGTACCTTTCTTAAATTCGCGGGGAGAACCCCACCAATACGTAGCAATTCGCAAAGATATTACCGATCGCAAACAAGCAGAAGAAGCAGTCCGCCTGTCCGAAAGTCAATTGAGAACTAAAAATGAAGAATTGGCGAAAGCCCTGCGGGACGTGCATAAAACTCAAAGCATGATGGTTCAAAATGAAAAAATGGTAAGTTTGGGACAGTTAGTAGCTGGAGTCGCTCACGAAATCAACAATCCAGTTAGCTTTATTTACGGCAACGTCATGCACGCTGACGATTACTTTAAAGACTTGCTAAAAATGCTGCAACTTTACCAGCGGGAATACCCCCAACCAACAGAGGCAATTCGAGAACAAATAGATGATATAGATTTAAATTTCATGCTCAAAGATTTGCCTAAACTGTTAACGTCAATGCAAATGGGAGCCGAGCGAATTCGCCAGATTGTGCTGTCGCTGAAGAATTTCTCGCGCTTGGATGAAGCGGAACAAAAGCAGGTTGACATTCACGAAGGCATTGACAGCACTTTATTAATTTTGCAGCACAGGTTCAAAGAAACAGCCGGACATCCAAAAATTGTGCTGCTTAAAGAGTTCGGAGATTTGCCGCGCGTACAGTGTTATGCGGGACAGTTAAATCAGGTATTTATGAATATTATTGGCAATGCCATTGATGCTTTAGAAGAAGCAATGGAAACTGGACAGTGGGCGGAGGGAGAACTGGCGCATATTCCTTCTTGTCCTTCGCCGGCGCTGCGGATCTGTACTGGTGTAAAATACGAACAGGACGCTGTTTCTGATGATTCGAGCCGCCGTCCTTCTCATATTGTGATTCGGATTGCTGACAACGGCCCGGGAATTCCGACAGAGGTTCACCAACGGCTGTTCGATCCATTTTTTACTACGAAAGAACCGGGTAAAGGTACTGGTTTGGGGCTGTCTATCAGCTATCAAATTGTGGTGGAAAAACACGGCGGGCGGCTGAAGTGCAATTCTGCACCGGGCCAAGGTACGGAATTTGCGATCGAGATTCCTATCGCTAGAAGATCAGTTGACAGTTGACAGTTGACAGTTGACAGTTGACAGTTGACAGTAGTCATTAGTCATTAGTCATTGGTCATTCGTCATTGGTCATTCGTCATTAGTAGTGCGAGCGGGAACGCTCGCGAACAGTAGTCAAGTTACCATTACAAATGAATTACAACGTAATTTACGACGGCAATTGCAATCTCTGTGTCACCTTGGTACAGTTACTAGAAAACTTAGATAAAGGCCAGAATTTTGAGTATATTTCAATGCAAGATTTGGATGGATTACAGCGCTTTGGGATAACTTCTGGCGACTGCGAAATGGGGATGATTTTGATAGATGCAGATCATCCCGCAAAACGCTGGCAAGGTAGCGATGCTGCCGAGGAAATCGGGCGGATATTGCCCACCGGTGAGGTGTTTGTGGCTGCTTACCGCGCAATGCCGGGGATGAAGTGGATGGGCGATCGCGTTTACGAACAAGTGCGCGATAACCGCTATACTTTGTTTGGCAGGCGATCGACAACCTACAAATCGGCTTATGCAGTGGGCTGTAGGTCGATCGACAATTGCGACAATCAAAACTAAAAACTCGGTTCGTAGTAAGGACTTTAGTCCTCTCAGGTTCGTAGTAAGGACTTTAGTCCTCTCAGGTTCGTAGTAAGGACTTCAGTCCTCTTAGGTTCGTAGTAAGGACTTCAGTCCTCTCAGGTTCGTAGTAAGGACTTCAGTCCTCTTAGGTTCGTAGTAAGGACTTCAGTCCTCTTAGGTTCGTAGTAAGGACTTCAGTCCTCTTAGGTTCGTAGTAAGGACTTTAGTCCTCTTAGGTTCGTAGTAAGGACTTTAGTCCTCTTAGGTTCGTAGTAAGAACTTCAGTCCTCTTAGGTTCGTAGTAAGGACTTCAGTCCTCTGCATCCAGGAGAATTTAATTCAAGAAGGACTAAAGTCCTCACTACAAACCTGATTTATGATGCGTAATTAACCGGGAATTAATATTAGCCATTAAACAAACCAAATATCTCACGACAAAAGTGTTTGAGCTTTTCTGCCGATTCCGCAGCGGGCTCAGTTTCACCCACAAAACCCCAATTTTCCACCGTAGAAAAGCGCCACTGCTCGCCAGTATGATCGTAACCTGCCACCTCAACCCCGATCGCCCGCCGAGAATCTTCGACCGGATCTTGGTAAAATCGGATTTGGATCAAGATGCTGCGGCTTTGCAACAAGCGACTTCTACCGGGAAAATGGAAGCCAATGTCGATCGAATCTGGATCGACAAGTTCCCTAGTATCCCGATCATTCATCCAAGGTTTCAAATCAACTTTCGCATCCGGGAATTCCGATTTGAATAAATTAACAACCGCAGCAATTTTGCTAGCAACTTCTATATTTCTGGCTTGTTCGGCAGCGTTCACTAGAAATACTCCTATCAAATACAGTTATTACACAATTTAGCTAACAATGTAACTGCATATTGCCTACTTTAAACGGTAAACAGCGGACTTTTTCAGAGATAATTAGACATTGACAAATTTAAAAATATGTGTTAATCACTCTTAGTCTGCGGAGGCAGACTTCGTTCGTGTAGACGCGGTTTCAACCGCCGAGTCCGTGTTTGATTGCCCCGGAGATCCCCCTAAATCCCCCTTAAAAAGGGGGACTTTGAGAATGCTCTTGTCCCCCCCTTATTAAGGGGGGTTAGGGGGGATCTCCGGGTTTAAAAACACGCCGAGTCCCTTAATTCAAAGGAAGTTCGATCGCAAATTCCGTACCTGCACCCAACACAGACTCGCAACTCAGCTTACCACCGTGAGTTTCCTCCACAATTTGGCGGCTGATAGAAAGCCCCAAACCCGTACCCTTCCCGACTCCCTTCGTAGTAAACAAATGGTCAAATATTTGCGCCCTCACCTGGGTTGACATCCCTGCGCCATTATCTTTGATGCGAATCACCACGCTGTTGTTATCCGGCGAGACATGGGTGATAATGGCGATCGTATTCGGTACAGCCTCAATCTCAGCATAACTGCGACCCACATTAAATTCGTCAAAACAGTCGATCGCATTTGCCAACAAATTCATAAACACCTGATTCAACTGCCCAAAATAACACTTAACAGGCGGCGTATATCCATATTCCTTAATCACTTGAATCGCAGGGCGAGAATCCTTAGCCTTCAGCCGATACTGCAAAATCAGCAAAGTGCTATCAATACCCTCATGAATATTTGCCGACACCTTATTCACAGTATCCGCGCGGGAAAAAGTGCGGAGAGACGTACTAATATTGCGAATGCGCTCAGTACCAGACTTCATCGATAACAGCATTTTTGGCAAATCTTCCATCAAATATTCTAGATCGATATCCGACGCTTTCTCCTGCAAATCATCTCCGGGATTCGGAAACTTTTTTTGATAAAGTTGCAAATAATCAATTAAATCCGAACTCGCCTCAGCCGCAGCATCAACATTCCCCGCAATATAACCCAGCGGATTGTTAATTTCGTGAGCCACCCCTGCAATCAAATTCCCCAAAGCCGACATTTTTTCACTCTGAATCAGTCGCAGTTGTGTCTCTTGCAATTCATTCAAAGATTTTTCTAACTGTTGAGACTTTTCTTGTTCCCGTGCGTATAAACCAGCATTTTCTACAGCAATCGCAACTTGAGAAATCAACACTTTGAATACTTCTACCCTCTCTGTCGTAAAAGCTCCTACCGTCAAAGCATTTTCCAAATAAATAATTCCACGTCGCTGCGATTGATAAATAATCGGCAAACAGAGGATTGATTTTGGTTGATATTTCCGAATGTAAGCATCCGCATTAAAAGGTTCGGCAATAGTCGCGTTGTCTAAAACCAGATGCTTTTGACTGCGGTGTACGTAATTAATCGCAGACAGCGGTATATCTTGAAAAGTTTCTACTGGAATAGACGGTAAAAGTGTCACTTGATCCTGAGTAGGAGTGCCCGTAGCTTCTATGCAGAGGATATCGTTTTTTAGCAGCATCAGCACTACTTTTTGAGCCGCCGCATTTTCCAACAAAACATTGATTAACTTAGTCAATAACTTTTCCAAAACAATTTCACTGGTAATAGCTTGGGAAGCTTTGACAAAAGCGTTCAAATCTAATAAATTGCCTAAACTGTTACTGATAGTGCTTCCCGTGGTAGTGCGGGTGACATCGAGGGTTGGAGTTTCTGCGGCCCGCGTTTGTGCTACTAAGAAAGGATGTATAGACTCTAAGTGCTTAACTTTTGCTAGAGCTCCCCAGCGGATATAGCCGTAATAAGCCTTAGTCAGATATGCTTGAGAAATTATCTGTTTTCCCAAAGATAGATAGAATTCTCCGGCTAATTCATAGGCTAATGCTTCTTCTTGAATATAACCGTTTTTGGCAGCGCCTGAAATTGCGCGATCGTACAAATCCATTGCTTGGCAATCATACCCCAAAACTCGCGCTTTTTCCGCTGCTACCAAGTCGTATTTATGTTGATAATTCATCGGAGCATCAACTGCCCATTTTTTCATCTTTTTTTGAAAATTTACCACTCTTTTCAGATATTGCTTTTGCTCCCCTTTGCCAGTTGCTGGATACAAGGCGAGGAGAGTGAGAGAGTAGTAGAAGTTATTGATGGGAACCACATAAAGTCCGGCTGCGGCTTCTTCATATTTCTCAAATAACTTTGAATTCTCCAATGTTTGGGCATAGTTTTTGAACAAAAAATTAAGCATAGCTTTGGCATTATAAACCAAACAAACTAAAAAAAAGCTTTTAGCTGCTATTAGAACGGGGAGCGTTTTTATTTCATTAAAGTTATCGCCGACTAAATGGCATGGTTCGACAGCTTTGCCAGACAAATTTAGGGCTGTCTGTCTCTCTATACTTATATAATTTGAAGAGCTTTCTTGTTTAAGTTGCTGCATTAGTTTCAGATACTTACCTGTCTCCTCTTCAACCAGATTGAGAGGATATCCCATCCACAGTTTATAAGTACAATATACATCAATGCAATAACCCACATATTCCAAATCTCCAGTTTCCAGGCCGATTTGAAAACCTTCCATGAGATAGCCTAATCCTAACTCAATATCTGTTTTCCAATGTTGAATAAAAGAACCAAAGGCTGCATAAACTCTACTTTTAATTGAACCGGATGGAAATCTTTTTAACAGCCTAATTGCGAGTTCGCCGAATTGGTATCCCAAACTAATATCTCCTAGTCTGCACAGAATTATGGCATAATAAACATAGGCAATACTTGCATAAGGAGAATTTCCATATTTAATGCACTGCTTGACCATCATAAATGTCAGCAGTGGTAGCAGTCGGGGCTTAGCCTGGATAGCAGTGCCGAGAATCCCTGATAAAATCCGCATCGCTGCTTGTTGATTGGGATTTGTCATTTCTGGCAAGTTAGCTAAATCGTCAATTCGTTTAAGTCCCAAGCTCAGTTTTGTGTTAATTAATCCAACCACAATATTTAGCGAATTGGGGTTTTTAGGTAAATAAATTCCTAACAATTTAAGGACTTCTAGTCCTGTATTTAGTGCTTCTAAAAGTCTATTTTGAACATTGTAAGACTGGAGTTGAAGTTCATAAGCATTTACTTTTTCCAGTATAGTTTTGGCTTCGTTTATGATGATGTTAACTAATTTTTTCGATTCTTCATAGTTAATGTTTAAATATTCAGCTTCTGCTGTTGACTCGTAAATTACTAACGTTAACTCATACTGACTTTGCCAACAATCCTCTGCTAATAATCCCATAGCCACCGACAAATACCTAACAGCACCTTCATAAGCAGTCGCTACTTTGGCTTTACGTCCAGCTATTAAATTTAATTTTGCTAACTGCGTCTTTTCTGCCGGTTTGCTAATCGTGTCAATTCCGAAATTCAACTGATTCACGATATCAAAGATGTTGTCTTCGAGCTTTTCGTCTGGAGTGTTCTGTAGCAGTAACTGACCGATGTTTAAATGAGTGGATTGCTTTTGATCTTCGGGAATGAGCGAATAGGCGGCTTGCTGGACGCGATCGTGCAAAAATCGATATCCCACCCGCGACGTGTCAAAACTCAGATTAACCGCCTCTGCTTGCGTAAATAGTAAAGGGATGCGATAAGCATCGCTCAAGGGCAAAATTAACCCAGATTGTAAAGCACAATAAAGTTCAGTAGCTGTAGCATTAGCCGACTGTTCGCTGACAATAGATAGCACATCTAGAGCAAATTTATCACCCACACAAGCTGCTAATTTCAAAATTTCTTGCGTGGATTCTGGCAATTTTTCAATCCGAGAAGCTACGAGTTCTACGACACTTTTATCTGTAATGCCAATCGCTTGAATTTCATCGATATTCCAATCCCAGCCTCCTTTAGTTGCATCATCTGCAATGGCATTAAAATCAAATTTCAAAAGATTGTCTTGATATAGTGCTTGGAGTAATTGCGTCAAGAAAAAAGGATTGCCGCCCGTTTTATTCCAGATCAACTCTGCTAGATTTGTGACTTTTTCTGTGCAACTATTAAGTGTGTCAGCCACTAACTCAGTCACATCTGCTAAATCCAGCGGTTGCAGCAGGATATTGTTGACAATTGTACCAGTTTTTTCAATCTCTTCTACAGTCTGAATTAACGGGTGAGTCGGGCTAACTTCATTATCTCGATAAGCACCAATTACTAAGAGATACTGCTGTTCAGGGTCAGTAATCAGCAGTTGCATTAATTTCAATGTTGCTGAATCAGCCCACTGCAAATCGTCTAAAAATATGACTAGCGGATGTTCTTTTTGCGCGAAAACCCGCAAAAATTCTTTAAACAGCCGATTGAAGCGATTTTGTGCTTCTGCCGGGCCGACTTCTCGCACTGCTGGCTGTTTGCCAATTATTAATTCCAGTTCGGGAATTACGTCGGCAATTACTTGGCCGTCTGTTCCCAATGCTGTTAATATTTTGGTGCGCCATGTTTTTAATGAAGCTGCGCTTTCTGTTAGCAATTGCCGCAGTAAGGAGTTAAATGCTTGGATTAATGAGGCATAGGGAATGTTGCGTTTGAATTGATCGAACTTGCCGCTAATGAAGTAACCTTTTGACTTAGTAATGGGTTTGCTAACTTCGTTGACTACGGCGGATTTGCCGATGCCTGAGTAACCAGAGACTAGCATTAGTTCGCTAGTTCCTGATAAGGGCTGGTTTTGTTCTGAGGTTGTTGGTTTTTCTAACAAATTGTTGGCTAAACCCGTCCCTACACGTTCAAATGCTGCTAATAGTTCGCTGACTTGTTGTTCTCTACCGTACAACTTTTGGGGGATTAACAGTTGGCTGAGAATATCTAAGCGGCCGGGGATGAAATCTGTTATTTCCCCTGTGGTTTCTAGCTGATGTAAACAAGTTTCTAAGTCTGCTAATAATCCTGTGGCACTTTGATATCTATCTTCGGCGTTTTTTGCCATCAATTTCATGACAATTTCCGAGATTGGTGCGGGGATTTCGGGATTTATTTGATGCGGCGAAATGGCTTGAACTGCGATGTGGCTGTAAACTATTTCTAAGGGGTCGTTGCTGGGGAAAGGCAATTTTCCGGTCAGCATTTCATACAAGGTGATGCCGAGGGAATAAAAATCGGTGCGGTAGTCGAGGGTGCGGTTCATTCTCCCGGTTTGTTCGGGTGACATATAGGTTAATGTGCCTTCGACTGAGTTGGAATTGTTGAATTGCGGGTTTTCTTTGTTGAGTTTTGTGGCTATCCCGAAGTCGGTAAGTTTTACTTGTTTTGTTTGGGAGTTGATGATGATGTTGCTGGGTTTGATATCTTTGTGAATAATGTTTTGTAAATGCAGGTATTGTAGGGCTTTGACTATTGGGATGGCGATGTTTAAATTTGCTTGCGGACTCAAATTCTCTCTTTCCATGAGTTGGGCAAGGGATTCGCCACCAAAGTCTTCTAAAACCAGTCCTAATCGGTGGTCAAAGGTTTTGATGCTGATGGCTTTGACGATTTGTTCGCTGTCTAAATTTTGGCGGATTTGATATTCGTGTTTAAGTCTGGTAATGGCTTCGAGTGTCGGATATTCGGCTTTGAGCACTTTGAGAATTTTTGCCGCGCCGTCTGTGGCTGTTTGTGCGCGATAGATGATTGTTTCGACGCCTTCGTGCAGAGTAGATTTGATTTTGTATTCTGATAATGTCAACATAATTTAACTTAATAAGTAAAGGCTCTAATTTAGGAATTACGCACGAGAGTTCAGAAACCTGGTTTCTTCGGTGTTGCGTAATTTTTGTAATTGTCAGTAAATTAACACTATTTTAGCTTGACTGGGTGTGATTCAAATCGTGTATTTTTTTGCTATTGGAAATTACTGGTCACAGACACTAAGTGAAAACACGGTACTGTTCGTTGTTGTCAGTGGTAAGTCCGTAGGGTGGGTCAGGGGGAAAATTATGAGTCTTTAGTCAAAACATTGAACCCTGACGCACCCTACAATTACCGGGATTTAAGAACGGTTTTCAATCGGTAACAACCGTAACTTCACTGACATGAACAATTGATTCGGGTTCCGGTAAAATACGGACGCGGGCGAATTTTAAACCACTGACTCCTTGCAGTGATTCTACCATGCCAGTTTGCACTTTTGCTTCTACCCAACCTTCGCGTGACAAGTAGCGTAAATATTGTTGATACTCTTCCCATTCGTCTTCGGTGGAATAAACTACGGTTAGCATTCCTGACTGGGTAATTCGTTCTTGTGCGTCTTTGTCAACGGCTTTTTCTATCCGCTTTTTGACGAGTTCGTAGCGGATGTCGCGAGTGCCTTTGACATCGAACATTTTTTCGGTGTTTTCATTGTGAAATATGTCGATAGTGGTATTCTGTACTAATACTAAATGTGCTAGTTCCATGTTAATTTGGGACTCGGCTTGTAGGCGAAAAACTGTGCGGCCGCAGTCACAAATTGCTCGCAGTTGTTCGTATCGCAAACTGTGCAGGTGAAATTGGCTGAATTTGGGGTCGATCGCCTTTCCGACATATATCATGTGATCCATGCCGTCGGTGCATTCGATGTCGCAGTAGTGGGGGAGGATTTGCTGCATTTTTTCTTGCCAGCGGGCCCAGGTTTCTTGGAGTTTGTTGCCGATCAGGTTGAGCATTTGATCGTAGCGAGTACGATCGCCATAAACGCAGTTGTGTTCGTTTTCGCAGGCGGCTCGGTAAGCTTCAACTGCTGCCAGAACCAGGGGCCCGCACTGCACAAAATAGTCAAAATATACTTCTAAACGCTCGTTTAAATACTCGGCTGCTCGCACTTCCATATCGACTGTTACTTTTTCTTTTAAATGCTCGATGTAGTCGAGCAAGTCGAGCCGCAGTTGCTCGCCGAGGTGGGTAGTTTGTGTTTGACAAACGGCATCGGCTATGGCTAAACCTAAGCGGAATTGTTCGAGCAAATCTGTTTGAATGGCTCGGTTTCTCTCGTCGCTGGAACCGCGGATGTCGGAAATTCCGTACAGCGGATGAACGTCTGCAAATACGATCGTCTCTTGAGGAAGTCCCCAACTCCGCCTTTCTGCTTCTTGGGCGAACCGCCACTCGACTGCGGGGTGGATGTTGTGAATGTGGGTAAACCGCTGTTGGATGGCTTGCCGCAGGGCTGCAATGAAGGCGGGAATGAGTTCTTGGGCGTGTTGGGCGTCTATGTTGTTGAAGTGGTTGGCCCGATCGCACAACAACCCCACGACGCCCAAAATCCGCAGCCCGGTGCCCTCGCGGGTAACAGATTTGACTACCAGGGGCACCAGCAGCATCGATTGAGCGCCCATTTTCCGCAAAGTTCGCTCGCAGTCGGTGCGGCACTCGCGGCGCAAGTCTGGGACGTTCCAAACTTGATTTGCTGCGGTGGCCTTCATAAAGTGAGAAGATTCTAGGGACTGCATTGAATAAAGAACCGGCTGCAAATGTTGGCCGTCTTTGGCAACTAATATCTGTACGTGTTCGCCGTCGGGGCGCATTAGCAAAGTGCCGTCAGCATTAAAGAGCGATCGCAAACAGCGATCGATTCTCTCAAATTTGTCTGGCCGCAGCATGGAATCTCGATCGATCAATAACTGAGTCAGGCGCCGAATTTGCTCCTGTACGGTGACATCAAAACCTTCTAGCAATAGCAAACCTTCGACGCGGTAATTATCCAAATTTAGGCGAGCGGCTAAATTTGCCAGTTGATTCGGCTGCATCAGCCAAGCTTCCCGTTCGGGAACCGACATTAAATTTAAGGGAATATCAGAAAACTCATCAATTTTTGCATCAATCTGAGTAATTTTTAACTGTTCCGAACCCAGCCAAAATTCAATAAATTTAGGTTCTCCACCTGTGGCATTTTTGACACTGGCCGTGACTGGTTCGTCGAGCACGCGCAAACCGTCAAGGTCAATTTGATAAAATAGCTTAAATACCCAGTGTAAAAGGTGGCGGCGGTACAATTGCTCTGCTATTTTAGCATCGCACTCCTCGAACAGTTCCACCAAGCTGATGCCAGTTTCTGCAAACCAACCGTTAGTAGATTGAGCTACCAAAGGCGTTCCCTCCCAACCGGCCAAGCGGCAAAATGCCACGTTAGCATAACGCATGGCAAAAGTTCCGGGTTCCATGACTGCAATTAAAACGCGGCGATCGCCTAAAAATTGAAACAATCGCTCTAAATCTTGTTTCCAAGTTTTCAAACGTTCAATTTCAGTAGATTCACTGGGTACTTGCGCCGCTAAAGCGGACAGTATCTCTTCCATGCTTGGTTCCGGCAGATTTTCAGTGTGCGGCTCTGTGGGAATGATACCTGCTGTTGGCAGTGATTTTACGGAGTTGTTGTTGTTTGGATGGGCCGACGATTTAGGAGTAGACATGAGTAAAACACCTGAAAGCAGTGGATTTTGTTAAATAATGCGAGCGATCGGCGATTTATTGCTTTTTCAAGAACTTAGAGCCTGTTTGTAAAGTTTGTGTATGGGTATCAGAAACTGAGTGTTTTCTCGGGCGATCGGCGCGCGAGAGTTTTACTTTTCTTCACAAACAACCTCTGAGTCTCGACGTTATAGGTGATATTAACGTTTTTACCACCTGGTGGGTAACACCCATTATAAGCGGTAAGCCGTAGCGGATAGTATCAGTCGATTTTAGATTCTAGATTTTAGATTTTAGATTTTAGATTTTAGGTTTGAGATTTTAGGTTGACTGGTGCAGATGAATCTGGGAGATTGAACTAGCGTTTCAAATTTTGGGATATCGACGACTTAATTCTGGGGCTTGTATCCATTTTTGGCGGCGGAACGAGCGATTAATACTATTTAAGTCAGAGGCTAGATACATAGCAGCTTTAGCTTGAATTAGGTAAAGCCGTGGGAATTGCCAATTGCGAATTAGCAAGCAGGTTGTGAATCTGTAATCTAGCAAATAAAGATGAGGGATCATCTCAATTTTCTCGGTATTTGGCAAAAGAATAATTAAAATCTATAATAGAGCTATAGCAATCCTAAATGATTTGTACATATTTGTAGGGGTAGTGCCCCCGTGCCTACCCCCAGCGTCAACTAAAGAGGGCAACCACGGGGGGTTGCCCCTACAAGAATTACACTGATGAACGGACTCGATAATGATTTAGGATTGCTATAGTAGCACTTGAAAAAGGATATACCTATGGCTTTGACGATTAACAATCTCATCAGCGATTTGACTGGATTTCCTGTATTTGCTGGCGGTGGGCCACGGCTTTTGGGATTCCCTACATCAGATGAGATTGACGTAGAGGATGGAAATTTGTCGTCTTTTTCCTGGGGAGTTTGGGGCCTAGACGGCAACGATACTATAGCAGGTTCCTCGGATTCCAACGAACGGCTGTTGGGAAATAACGGCAACGATGTTATCGGCGGTGGGGGCGGAAATGATATCATTTACGGCGGCAAAGATAACGATGCTCTGGATGGAAATGATGGCAATGACGTAGTTAGGGGCGACGCAGGAAACGACCTGATTTTTGGAGGGCCCGGGAACGATATTTTGCGGGGAGGGCAAGGAGACGACGATTTAGACGGCAATGAGGGCAACGATTTCTTGGTGGGCGATCGCGGAATTGACGTACTCACCGGAGGCCTTGGTGCTGACGTATTTGTCCTCAGAAGCAACGAACAATTTGGAGTGAATGGAGCCGATGTCATTACGGATTTTAGGTTTGACGATGGCGATCGCATCGGTTTGACAGATGGTTTAACAGAATTAGACCTCCTCTTCGCAGACGACAATTTGATCGCTTACGACAACGACGGAATTATCAACGATATGGTGATTCTTAACGCCAGAAACGGACAGATTGTGGGGGTTGTTTTAAACACGGATAACTTTGAACTTGTGGGTGCATTTGAACAAGCGAGTCCGTTTGCTTTGGCAGTAAACGGTTCTCAGTTCCAGTTTTTGGCTTAGTTATTTGTAGGCGGACTTTACGGGCGATCGGGCTAGTTTCTAGTATGGACACGGCAGCGATCAAAGCCGTGTTAACAATCAGGTAAAACGTACTCAGAGACTGCTGTTTGGCGGTTTGGCTCTTAACCCCCCCTAACCCCCCCTTGCTAAGGGGGGGGATAAGAATCTTCTCTTTAGTCCCCCTTAATAAGGGGGATACGCGGGGGTTATAGGCTTGGGTCAAAGCGAGATTTCTCATGACTTTTAGGCGATTGTTGACACGGCTTTGGGCGAAGCGTAGCGGAGGGAGTGCTGCGTCCCTACAGTTATGTACCCGTATTATGGAACAGGCATCTTTTGTGTGACTTAGGTTTACAAAAAATAGTTATTATTGTGCAACAGGCCGGACAGCCTGTTACTTGGGGCGCTGCTCAAAGCCCACCCCACAAGAGTTTAAAGAAACAGGATTGTCAACATTAGACGTGCGCCAGTTTAATACCGAAGATGTACGAAATGTACGAAATGTCATAACAATCGCCATTCTCTGAAAAACTCCTACATTTCTACGCTGCGGATATTTATTTTTCACCTATACTTATGCAAAAGCTTATTTCGATCGAAGACTTGCCTGTGAAGAAATTCGGTTTCTAGCTTCGTAGTGCGTAAATCCCGATCGATAATTCAGTTTGCCAAATACCGCTACCCAACATCAATCTCATGATCGGACATACACTTGCAGGACGTTACTATATCCTAGAACTCTTGGGAGAAGGTAGCTTTGGTCAAACTTACCTGGCCCAAGATCGAAAGCGATCGGGCAATCTTCGGTGTGTAGTCAAGCAACTAAAACCGCACAACGATCCGCATACTTTACAAGTAGCGAGACGTTTATTTAAAACAGAAACAGAAACCCTCCACAAGCTAGGGACTCATTCTCAAATTCCTGAACTCTTGGATAACTTTGAAGAAAATCAAGAATTTTATTTAGTTCAAGAGTTGATTGAAGGGAAAGATTTAAGTAAAGAACTTATCCCTGGTAACAGGTTGCGCGAGTTTGAAGTTATTGCCATTTTGCAAGATATCATCGAAACATTAGTATTTATTCAGCAGCATAAAGTCATCCATCGGGATATTAAACCTTCTAATTTAATGAGGCGCAGTTCTGACGGTAGAATAGTTTTGATTGACTTTGGAGCTGTCAAACAGATTAGCACTCAAGTAGCTAACTCTATCGGGCAAAGACCGGCAACTGTTTCAATTGGTACACATGGCTATATGCCGCCGGAACAAAAATTAGGAGATCCTAACTTTTGTAGCGATATATATGCTGTGGGAATGATTGGTATTGAATGTCTGACTGGTACATTTCCCAATCAGTTACCCAAAAATGCTGATGGTGAAGTTATTTGGCGCAATCAAGCAGAAGTTAGCAACGATTTTGCTAAAATCTTGGATAAAATGGTGCGATCGGATTGCCACAAGCGCTACCAGTTAGCCTCCGAAGTGTTGCAAGATGTTAACAAGTTAAGAATTTCATCAAATCCCCCTCCGGCAGCTTCTACTTTATTATCATCACCTTCTAACTTATTTACATTAATGAGTACCTGGACGCGAGAACATAAAATAGGTTTAGTTGGTATTATTTTGGCTGTCATATTTGGCGTGTCAGCCGTATTTACACCAGAAATTAGAAAAATTATGGGATTGGAGGATGCCGATCGTTTTACGAGTTATGAAAATTTGGAAAATTCACTCAAGATGAAATATCCCGGAAATTGGGATAAACAAGCACTGTCTAATGCTGTTTCTCAAGAGGTTGTTAAATTTATTTCACCTATACAAAAAGATGGCGATCGCTTTCAAGAACAGGTAACTGTCATGGTTGAACGTAGTAGCAATAAGACCCTCGATGACTATACTAAATCATCTAAACAAGAAATATTAAAGTTAGATAAAAATGCCAAAATAGTTGAAGATCGTGAATCTACTCTGGCAGAGCAAAGCGGGCATAGAGTTGTTTATACAACAAAACAAGGCGATCTAGATTTGAAAAAGTTGCAGGTTTGGACTCTGAAACACGATCGCGCTTATTTGATTACTTATCAGGCTGAAGCAGGGAAGTATGAGGAGTTTTTGCCAGTTGTTGAAAAAATGATTAAGTCCGTTGAAGTTCAAGGCGGCAAATAATTTAAGGTTGTTACATCCATTGCAAGAGGAATTTGCAGGGACACGGCAGTGCCGTTTCCCTACTATCGGAATTTGCAGGGACACGGCAGTGCCGTGTCCCTACAGATATGACATTCAATCTTTAATTAAGGTTTTGTGTCTGTTTCATTCTCGATAGGAGAAACATTTGGCTCAACCGTTGCTTCATCTAAATATATCTCCACATCAACAGCAGCAGATCCATCTTCAGATAGAACATATCCAGCCGCCAATGCGCCACGATCCATTAATCTTTGCAAAGTCTGGTCAGCATTAGCTCCCTGCTTGAGGGTGAATAACAAATTTATATTTGTACAACGATCGCTTTTTTTAAGAGCTGCACATACCACTGGTTCTCCATTAAGCCTTCCAGGTATGATATATTTTAGATTGCCGTTATCATAGTTTCGCTGAAATCTCCTAGCCACTTCTTGGCAGCGTCTTTGTGCAGTCCACGGTGGCGGAAAATAGTTGTGAGAAACCCAGCGAATCATCGCGACGTTACCCCGCACAGTACGCATTAAAGTAACAGGCTGTTTGTTGAGTATGCCGCAGAAGAAATTACTGTTTTCTGCATTGCTTGGTTGACAAATAATAATATTTGTGATTGTCGAGACAACTAAGCCTATCAAAATTTTGTACTTCATGGTAATGCTCGCATTCCTCACAACATCAAATATTGATATACCGCGCCTTACTTTAACAGAGATTGTCGAAAATTACTATAAATTATCTCACACAGTTCTATATATTTGCAACCAATTAGGCATGATGTACGAAATGTACGAAATGTCATAATTATCTGGCAACGCATAGCATATTTGGTTTGAGGTCATTTTATTTCGCATATACTATTCGGAGTATAAAAAATCTCACTCTTCAGCAATTACCTATGAATAGGGATTATTCGCGGTTTGATTCCCTCACCAGTATCCTAGCAGGAACGGTAACACTAGCAGGAATAGTCATCTTTGTACAAGCACCAGTTTTAGCAAAAACTCCGCAAGAAATTGCCGAATTAGCTAATTCGGTCAGCGTTCAAATTAACGGTCAATCTCCCAATCGAAATTTAGTGAAGAGTGGCTCTGGTTTTATTATTTCTAAACAAGGTACAACTTATACTGTACTGACAGCTAATCACGTTGTTGAGAATACCGAGCCTACCTATACGATTCGCACTTCTACAGGAAAAGATTATCAAGTAACCAGTTTTGTTCGCTTGCAAAAAATTAACAACGATCCGGATTTAGCAGTAGTAACTTTTAATAGTACAGATTCTTATCCTGTCGTGACTTTAGGTGATTCCCAACAAGCGGGCGCTGGCACACCAATGTTTGTGTTTGGCTATCCAGATCGCTTAGGAAATAAGTCTGGAACTAAGCGCAATTATGAGTTTGTACCGGGATATGTTACCAGTCGCCTTTCAGCTCATCGACGCGGTTATACGTTGCGTTACATTGCTGTAACTATAAAAGGAATGAGTGGAGGGCCGATATTTGATGGGGAAGGACGGGTAATTGGAGTTCATGGGGAAGGGGAACTAGATTTTGTCACTAACGATCAATCGTTTGAGGGGCCTCTCACTAAAACTGGATTTAATTCTGCGGTTCCTATTAATACTTTTATCGCTAAACTATCGGAAGCTGGTTTAAATCGATCGGCACTTTTAATCAATTCCTCTCCCACCGCTAATGCGCCTCTGAAACTCAACAATCCCCCAGATGCTAAGACTTATTACGTTCGGGGTTTAACTCGGTTTGATAATGGAGATGCGTCAGGGGCTGTTGCCGATTTTAGCAAGGCGATTCAAACTCAATCCGATTATGTAGAAGCTTATTTTTATCGGGGACTGGCGTATTTTGATTTGAGGGAAATTCCCAGAAGTATTGCTGATTATAGCAAGGCGATCGCCCTAAATGCAGGTTATGTCGATGCGTACTACAATCGGGGGCTGGTTTTGTCGGCTATGGGCGATAAACCGGGGGCGATCGCAGATTATACTCAAGTCATCCGTCAGGATCGAAACTTTGCAGCGGCTTACAACAACCGAGGTGTAGCGCTTTCGGACTTGGGCGATCAAAAAGGGGCGATCGACGATTTCAATCAAGCACTGCAAATCAATCCAGGTCGCGCTAACACTTATTTTAACCGAGGATTAGCGCTTTTTCGCATCAATAACGATCGCTCTGCCCTAGCTGATTACACCCAAGCAATTCAACTCAATCCCAGCTATGCTAAGGCTTATGCTAATCGAGGAATTACCTTGGTGAGAATGGGAGATAGGCCAGGGGCGATCGCGGATTTGCAGCAAGCCGCCCGTTTGTTTCGGGCTCAAGGGATGAGTGCAGATGCTCAAAAAGCATTAGATTTGATTGGTCAATTGCAAAAATAGCCCCACCGAATGTAATTCCGATGCTCCACAAACAAAGTCCGCCTGCGCGGACTAAAAATCTCTTTAATTCTTCAGTCCGCGAAGGCGGATTTCGTGTGTGTAGTAGCGGTTTCAACCGCCGAATCCTGCAAAAATAGCCCCACCGAATGTAATTCCGATGCTCCACAAACAAAGTCCGCCTGCGCGGACTAAAAATCTCTTTAATTCTTCAGTCCGCGAAGGCGGACTTCGTTTGTGTAGTAGCGGTTTCAACCGCCGAATTTGATTCGAGATGAGATAATTCCCTTAAAACCTCACAGTCACCAAAATCACCCGCCGAGGCTGATTTTCAGCTTCAATAGTATACTCAACACGTCCAAAACCTTTCGGCCCCGGTTCAACTAAATCGTAGCGAGAAGTCACCGTCCCCGCCGCTGTGTCATATTGAGCAAAAACAGCACCAGGATTTCTCCCAGCAGACGCATCGCTATCACCTCCCCAAGAACTCAAATCATCCAACCTTGAGCGAGTTGGTAATAGGGAAGCCGCGATTTCTGGCGGTGTTAATCTTTGATCAGCTAAGACTCTTTGGGCGTTATCAATGGCGCACATTGTCGGTCCAGAAATTTTGGAATCACTGTATTGATCTTCATATTTTTGTACGAAGCCAAAACCGACATTCGGGCCAACTTTATCCTGTCTTTGCCGCCCCCACAGCCGACTGGTATCGGCCGCATTCTTAGAACCGCTGCCAGTTACGGCTAATTCGGTTCTTTTGCTGGTAAAATTGCGATTTACAAATTGTTTGTCTGCCGTGCGAATAGCGTTAGCGGCGGCTGATTCTATTTTATTGCTAACATTACTATTTCCTTGTAAGATTGGTGAGAGAACGCCGGGAATGGGCTGTGCTCCACAATATTTTTGAATACCGCTGAAAACGCGATCGGCTGATAAGGCACTAATCGGAAATTCTAGGGAATAAGCTTCGGCAGGTTTAGGGAAGAAAATGCCCGATGTTGCGGAAGCAGCAAAAGAAGAGCCACCCCAGATGATGATACGATTAAATTGACGGCGGCTGATACTCATAATTTATCGACCTCCTGGAGAGGATGCCCCCGGCTCAATTTGAGCTTTCATAAACCAGTATCTACCACTACCGCAATTTGTGGCTCTAGCACAAAATACTTCTACTGCTAGACTTTTGCCATTACTAATATTTACTAGCATTGTATGTACTTTACCTCTATCGCCAGTGCGAGAAGCTACTTGATTTCCATCTACATAGACATCTATTCGTGCTGGTGGGGCTTGCGAAGTGTCAGGAATCGCAAACTCGAATCGGAGAGAAGCGGGGCCACCTGGAAGCCTACAAGTTAAAGCGGTATCAGGGTTAATGTATAAAACAGTGGTGTAAATTTGTCTGCCTACAGAAATATCTCGTTTCTCAGCACCCCAATCACCCGATCGCTTAACACATTGGAGGTCTTCCAAAGGAATGGGGCGCTGGGCTTGTGCCACTTGTGCGCCAACAGTCCCTAACATCACACATAACATCCCAGCGAGAAACAAACCGCTGAGCCACCGAACTCGCTTCATAAAATATATTGCCAAAACTTTAATAAACTACTATAAAGGATGAGCTGTGTAGGAAAAGTCCTGACTTTAGATCGATCGCAAAATCTAAATTGTCTCATTTGTACGAAATGTCAGGTACAATAAATCGTGTAAACTCCAGCGTCTCCTTTATGTATGGATATTGCCGCAGCTTTAAAACTGGCTGATGACCTAGTTTTTGTCCAAACCGGAAAGCGCTTAGATTATGTGCAAGAAGCTATCCTGCGGGGAACTCTCAAAAAACGCACCTACACGCAAATTGCTAAGGAAGTTTACTCAAGTTCAAGTCATGTGAGAAATGTCGGATCGGAACTCTGGAAAATACTTTCTGAAGGATTGGGCGAAAATATTACTAAAGCTAGTTTGAAACCAATATTAGAAAAGGGTACATTTTATAATTATCAATCAGCTATTGTTGAAAATATAACAGGTGAGACTGTAACAGTTAATAATAAGCTTAATATTTGTTCTAAAAAATCCCGTGAAGCGCAGCTATCCCGTAGGGAATCGCCCAAAACACCCCAAAACCCGCCACCAACAGCCAAACAGCCCCGCATCGACTTAAGCGACGCACCGGAAATCCTGACATTTTACGATCGCACTTCCCAACTCACCACCCTCGAAAACTGGATTTTAGCAAGTCGCACCCGTCTGATAGCGATCCTAGGATTGGCTGGAAGCGGCAAAAGTGCGATCGCCCTCCAACTCATCCCACAACTTCACCACCAATTCGACTGCATCATCTGGCGAAGTCTCCGCAACTCTCCACCACTGAGTGCACTCCAAACCGACTTAATTCAATCCCTATCGCCGCAGCAAGAAACTAACCCCCCCAACCCCCCCTTATCAAGGGGGGGCGAAGAGATTCAACCTCCTTATCCCAGGGCGGGCGAAGAGATTCAACTTCTTTCTCCCCCCCTTAGCAAGGGGGGGTTGGGGGGGGTAATAGACTATTGGGGCGAAGAGATTCAACCTCTTTCTCCCCCCCTTAGCAAGGGGGGGTTGGGGGGGGTAATCGAATATTTGCGATCGCACCGCTGTCTGATCATCCTCGATGATGTCCAAACAATCTTCAGCAGCCAACAACTAGCCGGAAATTACAAACCAGGCTATGAAAATTACGGCGCATTCTTCAAACAAATAGCAGAATCCTGTCACAACAGTTGCTTAGTTTTGCTCAGTTGGGAAAAACCCCGAGAAATTGCAGCATTAGAAAACTGTGACAAAAATTGTCAAACATTGCAACTCAACGGTTTAGGCGAATCAGCACGAGAACTCTTCACAGAAAAAGGTTTAGCTGAATCAGAAAAGTGGTCAGAATTGATTGAGCTTTACAACGGCAATCCATTGTGGTTAAATATAGTATCGACAATAATTCAAGACTTATTTGATGGAAAAATTTCAGCATTCTTATCCTATGATAGCCTAGTTTTAGGAGATTTAGAATATTTATTACACCAACATTTTCAGCGGTTGTCGCAACCAGAAAAACAGGTGATGTCCTGGTTAGCCAATGAAACCGCAGCAGTGGAAATCTCAAACAAGCCAAGGAATCTCGAACTATCGCCGTCAGAATTCCTCAAAGCCTTGGAATCGTTGAGACGGAGGTTGTTGATAGAAAAAGTGCCTTCAGGCGAGTGTTCGTTGTTTACTGTCCGGCGGGCGATCGCAGAATATGTAAAAACCAACATTAAATAACAGTAAAATATTCAAACCCATCAGGATTAATCTGCATTCATCAGCCGTTAAAAAATAAAAATATCAATAAACTGGAATACTATCTAACAATGTTGCGATCGCACTTAAAAAAGGTTTATAATGCGATCGGTGCGTAAAAATATGATGTAGCTTGGAAAAAAAGGGTGAGATGCGTGTTATTAGCCGAAAAATTCTGCGAGATTTCTGTGCAAGCCATGCGGATTCCTGCGACGCACTTTATGACTGGTATAGAGTGTCAAGTAAAGCCCAATGGCAGAACTTAATTGATGTTCAGCAAACTTATCCAAAAGCTGAGGCAGTTGGAAATTTTACTGTATTTAATATTAAGGGAAATCGCTATCGGCTGATTGTCGATCTAATTTACGCTTCTCAAAGAATCTACATCAAATATATTTTAACTCACGCTGAGTATGATAAGGATGAGTGGAAAAATGATCCGTACTTTTGATGCAAAATATTATACAGATTTGCTGGTTAAATATCAACCCAAACCGATCGCAAATGAAGCAGAAAACGAGGTCGCGATCGCTCTCGCTCGCGAACTGGAACACCGCCCCGGGCGATCGCTGGAGGAAGAGCTATTTCTGGAGCTTGTGATCACACTCATCGAAAAATTTGAATCTGAAAATTATCCGATTCCCGCAGGAGATTCAGCTTCAATGTTGCAACATTTAATGGATGCGAGAAATTTAGACAAATCTGACTTGATTCCCCTTTTGGGAACGGAAAAAGCGGTTGAGGAAATTATGCTCGATCGAAGGGCTATCGAAAGAGATGAAGCTAGAAAACTCGCCGAGTTTTTCCGAGTCGATATTAGCTTGTTTCTCGAAGCGCAATCGCAGGCCGTATAACTGCAAAAGCGTTTAAATAAGATAACAAAACATCCAAACCAATCAGCGTTAATCCGCGTTCATCAGCGGTTAAAAAAACCAAAAATCTAACTTTCTCCAGAACTTTGGGCCAAACAACCCCATTTAGCCCTAAAATTAAAAAGACTGACTAGCCAACAAAGCCCTATGTTTGAAGCCCTTGCCGATCGACTCGAATCCACCTGGAAAAAACTGCGCGGACAGAATAAAATCTCCGAATCCAACATCCAAGACGCCATCAAAGAAGTCCGCCGCGCCCTCCTGGAAGCCGATGTCAACCTCCAAGTCGTCAAAAACTTCGTCACAGAGGTAACAGCCAAAGCACAAGGGGCAGAAGTCGTTTCAGGCGTCCGTCCCGACCAACAATTTATCAAAATCGTCCACGACGAACTCGTGCGCGTCATGGGGGAAACCAATGTACCCCTCGCCACCGCCGAATCTGGGCCCACCGTCATCCTGATGGCAGGTTTGCAAGGAACCGGGAAAACCACAGCTACCGCCAAACTAGCCCTACACCTCCGCAAGCAAAATCTTACCGCACTGCTAGTCGCGACGGATATTTATCGACCCGCTGCGATCGACCAATTGCTCACCCTCGGCAAACAAATCGACGTACCCGTATTTGAATTAGGCACTGATACTGACCCCGTAGAAATTGCCCGCCAAGGCCTCGAATACGGTAAACAACTAGGCGTAGATACCATCATCGTCGATACAGCAGGCCGCCTGCAAATCGACCAAGACATGATGGCAGAATTGTCCCGCATCAAACAAACAGTACAACCCCACGAAACGCTGTTAGTTGTTGATGCCATGACTGGCCAAGAAGCAGCAAATTTAACCCGCACCTTCCACGAACAAATCGGCATTACCGGCGCCATCTTAACCAAATTAGACGGCGACAGTCGTGGTGGTGCAGCCTTGTCCGTGCGGCAAATATCCGGCGCGCCGATAAAATTTGTCGGCGTCGGCGAAAAAGTGGAAGCATTGCAACCATTTTATCCCGATCGCATGGCATCGAGAATCCTCGGTATGGGCGATGTCTTGACGCTAGTCGAAAGAGCTCAAGAAGAATTCGACATCGCCGATGCCGAAAAAATGCAAGAGAAAATGCTCACGGCAAAGTTTGACTTTACCGACTTTCTCAAGCAAACCAGACTATTAAAAAACATGGGTTCCCTCGGCGGCATCATGAAAATGATTCCGGGGATGAACAAACTCTCTGACGAACAAATGCGGCAAGGCGAAGTGCAGCTAAAACGCACCGAAGCGATGATTAATTCGATGACAGTTGAAGAACGTCGCAATCCCGAACTGTTAGCAAGTTCTCCATCCCGCCGCCGTCGCATCGGTAAAGGCGCAGGCTACGCAGAAAATGACGTAACAAAACTCGTCAGCGACTTCCAAAAAATGCGTACCATGATGCAGCAAATGAGTCAAGGAAACTTTACAGGAATGGGAGGATTGCCGGGAATGCCGGGAATGCCGGGAATGCAAGGAATGCAGGGAATGCCCGGCCAGAAGAAAAAGAAAAAAAACAAGCCTAAAAAAGGTTTTGGTCAGTTGTAAAAAACGGCTTGTAGTGAGGACTTCAGTCCGCAAAGTTTTGGTTAGTTATCAAAAAAGGTTTGTAGTGAGGACTTCAGTCCGCAAGGTTTTGGTTAGTTATCAAAAACGGCTTGTAGTGAGGACTGAAGTCCGCATCAAAGAGAGGACTGAAGTCCTCACTACAAACCTATAGATAGAAGGGGTGGGTTAACCAATTGCTTGAAAAGATATCCAAAAAATCAAAAACTGGCCCCACTCCACTCAAAAACAAAGCTTGTAATTGAATATGGTACAAACATTTACTGAACCAGAAACCATATCTCTAGAAGTGCCAAATTCGATCGCCCTATTAGTCACCGGCGAGCAATTCGAGGCCCTAGCATTGGCAAATCCCGACTTGAGATTAGAAAGAACGTCACAAGGAGAGTTAATAGTGAATCCACCCACCGGAGGAGAATCAGGTAGTCGCAACCTTAGCATCAGCGGACAACTCGATCGTTGGTGTGAAGCAAACGAGGATTTAGGAGAAGGCTTTGATTCTTCTACCGGATTCATCCTCCCTAACGGTGCTCGCTTTTCTCCCGATGCTTCCTGGGTGAGTAGAGATCGCTGGGAAGCGCTAACACCAAAAGGACGCAAAGGCTTTGTTCCTCTGTGTCCCGATTTTGTAGTAGAATTGCGATCGGCCTCTGACAGTCTCTCGCCCCTCCAAACAAAGATGCGCGAATATATGGAAAACGGGGCGAGATTGGGCTGGCTAATTGACCCGCAAAACCAACGGGTAGAAATTTATCGACAACAAGCAGAAGTAGAAATATTAATTAGTCCAGCCGAGTTGTCCGGTGAAGATATATTGCCCGGATTTGTGCTCTCTTTGAGGCGAGTGTGGCGATAAATAGCTGCTGCTTTAAATTTTTCATTTCCACAAACAAGCTCTCTAAACGCTTTGAATCGCTGCTCTAAATTCGCGCATTGCCTGAAGGTGATTTTCTATATTGATACACCGTGCCAATAGTAGCACATCTAAATCTGGGAGTACCAAAGAGCGATCGACCTCTGCATATCCATCTTCCGAAAGCGAGTACAAACGCAGCCTACCATTTTCCCAAAACCAAACCTCTGGAATTTGCAGGCGTTTGTAAGCTTCCAACTTATTAATCCCGCCGCTAGTCACCACCACTTCCACCACTAAATCAGGACGTTCTCGGTTAGCACCCAATTCGTAAGACAGATCCGCTTCTCGCTTCACCTTTCCAGATTCACTTTCCAGCGTCACCGAGCCGGTTGGAGTAAAATCAATCCCTGCATATTCCAAATACAGATCCACGAGCGTTGAAATCCGCTGTTTGGCGGTTTCATGTTTTCTTCCAGGCATACGTCTAATCTCCAATACCCCATCTAAAAACGACAGCCTCACTCCCGGGCGATCGAGCAACTGTTCAACAGCTTTAAACTCTCTCCAGCTCATGCCGTCAATTAAGATTGGTTCATCGACTCGTTCTAACTTTTCTAAAGTTGTCGTCATCCCCAGCCCTCCTTACTCAATCCCATCTTAATTATAAACTGTACTGCATTCCAATTTTATATTTTTTTAGCCCTATCGAAACCCGTCATAACGCGATCGGTCAAACCCTCAACCTCCAAAGGTTCGTAGTGAGGACTTCAGTCCGCATTAAGAAGGACTGAAGTCCTCACTACGAACCTCGAAAAATCGCAATAATCTTATCTACTTTCCGAAAATTTCCTTGTTCTCATCCGGCACAAATTCCGTCACAACTTGGCCGCCACCACCGTTACCTTTGACAACCACCGTTTGATTTTTCAACTCTCCGGCCGCCCTCGGCCCAGTCAAATTAAACACCGGATTTAGTTGTTTGTAAACCACATTTCCTTCGGCGTCGAACGTCTGGTTAGTTAAATACCACGTTACGCGATCGGTATTCAATTGAGATTGACGTTTTTCCCCAATTCCTACCACATTTCCCGTCAAATAAAATATTTTTTTATCTAAATCTCCCCGCCCGGTATCCCCAGTCATCGTCACCTTTTCCACGCGGTGAAAAATCTTCACAGGCCCGGGCGAGACCACATTTTGCGCCGGAAAATTCCAACTCATCAAACTGCTTTCTATTTGTAGCGGCGGATCTGATGGCATCAATTGAGCGTTTTGGGTTAGCGTCGCAATCTTGGTTTTTAAGTCCACATCTACCTTGTCAGCAAAACCGCTGTCTGTTACTGTTTTATCTTTATATTTGTCAATTTGAGTTGGTTGGTCGCTGTGTACCTTTTGCTGCTCCACAAACCACACTAAATGCTCGGTACGCAATTGTAAAATTGGATCTTTAACATTCGCCACCACAGAGCCGAATAACTCCATTCTTTTCGCTCTGCTGAAAACCCGCGCTTCCTTTGCTGAAGCAGTTACCTGGTTGTTCGCTCCCGTCAAATTATTACGGACAACTAAAATATCTTCCTTCGGCCGCCACTCCAACTCGTTTCCCCGCAATACCACGCCATTTTTTAAGTCAGTAGCGACTATGTTACCCTTGAGAAAAACTTGATTTCCTTCTTGAAATACCTGCCCGGTTTCTCCCTGAATGTCGTAAATTTCTTTGCCGTCCTGAAACAATTTGCCGACAGGTTTCTGAACGTTAACTGTCTTTTGATCTTTGCTGTAAACGGCATTTTTTGAGTTGACTTTCCAGAACGTTTCGCCCTTTTCATTTGCTTGTTCTAGGGTTACTTTGTTCAAAGTTAAAGTGCTGTTTGACTGCTGGGCAGTTTTGAGATCCTCGGCTAATTTGTTTTTTTGAGTCTCTGGCGCAGCCCCACAAGCATTAATCCCCAAAATCAGTGCTGCTAAGAGTAGCTGCATTAATTTTGGGGATTTGAGATTGAGAATTTGGGATTTGAGATTAATCATTGGCAATTGGGAGTTGGAAACTGGTAATCGGTAATTGGTAATTGATAATTTGGTATTGAAAAAGTCAATCAAAAATTTAAAATGTGTCATACTTTGTCTAAATTTTTAACTTCTAATTCTCAATTATTCAATCCATCACCCATCACCATTACCAAGAAGAATGGGTTTAAAGCCTCCTCCTTCTAGGGGGAAATAAAAGAAAATTCTTCACTGTTTCAATCCTCTTCCTTTTATGTAAAGTGCTGTCAACTGTCAACTGTCAACTGTCAACTGAACCCTCACCCATTACCAAATCCCTATCTGTCGTCGTGTTCGTCCATCAAGCTCAAACCCGACAACGGCCGGTAAGCATAATTAGGACGCGAAGTTTTTTGGATGTCGTCTTTGATCATTTCCAAATCGATATAGCGATCGGCTACATTAATCAAACTGTCACTTGTCATCGATCGCAAACTCACCACCTCAACCCGCACGCCGCGATAGCTCACAGCATCCACAGCATAGGCCAAATCGCCGTCGCCACTGACCAAAACCGCCGTGTCGTAAGACCCCACCAACGCCATCATGTCCACAGCGATTTCTACATCCAAGTTCGCCTTCTTAGAACCGTCGGGTAATTGCACCAAATCCTTAGAAATCACGCGATAGCCGTTGCGGCGCATCCACAGCAAAAACCCCTGCTGTTTCTCGTTAGTGCGATCGACACCAGTGTAGAAAAAAGAGCGCAACAGCCGCGAACCCGCAGTTAAGCGACACAGCAGCTTAGTGTAATCAATTTCAATTCCCAACTGCAAAGCCGCGTAAAAAAGGTTAGACCCATCAATAAAAATTGCCACTCGACCGCGATTTTCCAGAACCTGTTCCGGCGTAAAAAGGTCGTTGCTTTCTATTCTATTCAACATGATTGTTATGCCTCAATTTTTATGAAAGATTGGTAAGGAAATAAGTGCTAATTCATAATCTGTCATAGCACCCCGATCGCGAGCTGCTGACTATGACGTTACTGTTTCCAGTAGTTCCAGCCGCTTAAACACTGGTTGGGGTTCCCCCAGAGTTTGGTTCGCAGGCAAAGCGCCCCAGACAGCATGATCTGCAAAAGTCGCTAAACTCTTAACTGCAACCCGATCGTTAAAGTCTATTGAAAAACCTAGCTGCTGATAGATAGCGTTGCTGATACTCGGGATAATCGGCGATAAAAGGTAAGATGCTAGTCTAACAGATTCCAGAACAGAATATAGCACTTGTTGGACACTTTCTAGTTGTCCTTGCTTGTACAAAGTCCAAGGTGCTTGTACGTCAATAAACTTGTTACCTGCTCTAACTAATGCCAGCACAGCTTCGCAAGCCTTGCTAAAAGCCAACTCTTCATAAAAACCCGCTACTCGATCGCCCAAATCCAGGCTCATACCCTTGAGAAGGTTGTCGCCAGAAATGTTTTCCCCTGACACATTTGGCACGCAGCCACCGCAATATTTGCGAGCCATGTTTAACGTGCGATTAAGCAAGTTTCCCAAATCATTTGCTAGCTCAGCATTCAATATATTGATAAACCGAGTTTCGTTAAAATCGCCATCCTCTCCGAACTCAATTTCTTTGAGGAAATAGTAACGAACTGCATCAGCGCCGTATTTATTCACCAATTCGACTGGGTTTAAAGTATTACCCTCCGTTTTGCCCATTTTCTTGCCGTCTTTGGTCAAAAAACCGTGAGCGAAGACGCGGCCCGGCACCGACATATCGGCTGACATCAGCATTGCCGGCCAGTAAACTGCGTGGAAGCGGAGAATATCTTTGCCGATCAAGTGCAGGTCAATCGGCCACCATTTACATAAAGCATTCTCTAACAGCGGGTCGCTGTCCGGATCTAACAAGGCTGTGACATATCCGAGCAAAGCGTCAAACCAGACGTAAATGGTGTGACTGGAGTCAACTGGTATTGGCAGGCCCCATGCCAGATTCACCCGAGAAATCGAAAAGTCTTGCAGTCCCGAGTTGACGAAGCTCAGCACTTCGTTGCGCCGACTTTCCGGCGCGATGAAGTCGGGACGTTCTGCGTACAATGCCAGCAGTTGGTCTTGATAGCGCGACAGGCGGAAAAAGTAATTTTCTTCGTCGCGCCACTCCACTTCCTTGCTGGTGTGGACAGAGCACCGATTTCCGGGCAATAAATCGCGTTCGTCTTTGAATTCTTCGCAGGAGACGCAGTACCAACCTTGTTGCTGGTTCAAGTAGATGTCGCCAGAGTTCCAGACGCGCTGGAAAAATTCTTTGACAATGTACTCGTGGCGCCGCGAAGTTGTGCGGATAAATCGATCGTACTGGATATCTAGTAGCTCCCACAGCGCCTCAAAGGCCGGAACCACTAAATCGCAGTGAGCTTGGGGCGATCGTCCCAAACTCTCGGCCGTGCGCTGAATTTTCTGCCCGTGTTCGTCCGTCCCCGTAACCAGCAACACTGATTTACCCCGCAGCCCCTCAAATCGGGCTAGGGCATCGGCAGCCATAGTTGTGTAAGCGCTGCCAACGTGAGGTAAATCATTGACATAATACAGAGGCGTTGTTACTGCAAAGGTATTCTTTGTTTTATCGGTCGATTTCATTGAATGGTAAAAGAAAATTCCCTAAATTTAGTTTCGATCTTAACTCAGCGCTTAAATCTTTTCTGGAGCGGGCAATCAAGCCCAAATTGCTACAAGTTCTGGGCTATTGTCTAACCCGAGCTATTCCAAAAGAAATATAGCTTTCAGATCAACACTAATCTTTTTTAGATTTTTTTGACGATCTCTCTAAAATGTCTTAATAATTTGACATTTTGCTGCCTTCGCGCCCCCCTAGGAGCATCGATCCCGGGTCTTCAATTCATTGCTTGCAGCCGCGCCCAAAAATCGGGGCTCGCCCACCCGGTATGCACCAAAAATGCTCGGTTCGGCAGATAAACTCTTAGATTAACAGGGAGTTGGCGACAACTTTTTGTTAATGCCCGATCGCCCCACTTGTCATCAAAAACCCCGATCGCCCGCAACTCCTGCCAGTGTCCGCTCCGCTCCTTCCTGCTGCCACCTGGTTTTTGACAAAAATCCCGCGCAGCACGATGCTTTAGATTCTTGCCCCAACAAGAGCGTGAAAGCAGACTTTTGTTGTCAACCAAGGCCGGTTTCTTGATGTTGGCAGTCCGTCCGGCAAAAACAATAAAACCCCAAGCCTGTTAAGCTTAGGGCGATCTAAATTGTGGTAAGTACAACAATATATTATCCTTCGGGAAAATTAACTCGATTTCCGCCAATAGCTTCGGACAAATAATCCGCCGCAGCTTCCACCACCGCGATCGCATTTTCGTAAACCATCCGCGTCGGCCCCAAAACCCCAACGCTACCCACCGGCACTGATCCCCGGCGGTAAGTCGAAGAAATCAGAGTACAGCCCCGAATTGGTTCTAACGAATTTTCCGAGCCAATACGCACCGTTACCCGTTTCCCGGGCGAGTCCAAATCAGGGGATTTAAAAATCAAAGGCCAAAGTAGTTCCTGCTCTTGTTCGAGCAATTGCACCAGAGTTTGAACTTGCTGCAACTGCGAAAACTCAGGTAAGCGCAGGGCTTCTGCCAAACCGCCGATCAGAATCCGGGTGTAGGTGGGATTGCTTTGGCGGCTGCTCAAGGCAGCCAGCATGGTTTCCATCCACTCAGCGTACAGTTCAAAGTCCCGGTCTAACTCGCTCCAGTCTACAGTCGAGAGTTCCGAGAGCGATCGCCCGCGTAACTTGCTGTTCAAAAAATTGGACAAAATCTGCAATTCGCGATCGACAATTTCGACATCAGGCAAATTACCTTCTGCGCCTTTGGGCAACTGTACTAAAACCGAATGAGTTTCGTAGGCATCCGTCACCACGATCAGCATCACCTTTCCCGCCTCTAGCTGCACCAGTTGTAAGTGGCGCAGGCAAGCCATATTGGTTTGCGGTATGGTGATCATGGCAATGTAACCGCTGATTGTTGCCAGGATTTGAGCAGCGCCACGAAGTGCCGCATCCATGCGACCGTCCGACCAGTTGAGCTGATCTAGTACCTGTTCCACTTTGCGGGCGAGGGTATCAGATGGCTGAATCAACTGGTCTACGTAAATTCTGTAGCCGGAGTCAGAGGGGACTCGTCCGGCAGAAGTATGAGGCTGATAGAGCAGTCCAGCTTTTTCAAGAGTCCCCATCGCATTGCGAATCGTAGCTGGGCTGACGCTGAGGTTGTATTCGTCAACCAAAGCTTTTGAGCCAACGGGTTCCGCTGTTGCTATGTAGTGGCGAACCGTTGCCCAAAGGATGTGTTGTTGCCGATCGGTGAGGTTAACGCGCACAGATATTTAAGCAGAATTATGATTGAGAATTGAAAGCCGCTATTTGATGAAACCTCTGTCCCAAAAGGGCGATCGGGCAGAGTTCTTTATTTAACATAACAGATTTTAGGTTAAGGAAGAAGTCAGTTGTTACTGGTTATTGATTATCGGTGATTGGTTATTGGTGATTGGTCATTGGTTATTAGTTATTTGTTATTGGTGATTGGTTATTTGCAAGTTCTAATGCCCCATGCCCCATGCCCCATGCCCCATGCCCCATGCCCCATGCCCCATGCCCCATTCCCAATTCCCTCTAATTATGTTCTTTCAAAATATTTTGCAGGTAACTAGCTACTGCATCCGGCTGTTCCACCATTGCCAAATGACCGCAATTGGGAAGCTGAAGGACATTTTCGCCACAACCTTGGAACATCCAGTGAAAACTAGCCAAATGCAGCACGTATTTTGGTTCCATAATTTTGTCTTTAGTGCCGGCAATAAAATAAACAGGCTGCTTGAGTTGGGATACTATTTGTGGCAACAGGTGAATCTCGGCTTCTGTGGTGGAGTCCAACAAAGCCCCCAAAGCTGCCTCTGGATTAGCCGCCACGAAGTCTTTTAAGCGCTGCCGTCCCCACGATCGCCCGATCGATCTTGCCACAGAATCGCGGGCAAACACGTAATCTGCTAACGGCAAGTGAGGCAGCCAGCGGGGACGCATTTTTACTAGCTGCGTACCCACCGCTCGAAACCGCTCGAATTCTTCCTTTAGATAGATGCCGCCGCCTGCATTGATGCACACGACACCTTGAATACGATCGGACAATTGGCTGGCTGCCCACAGAGCGATCGTACCGCCGAGAGAGTGTCCCACTAGCCAAGCATTAGAAATATCGAGTTTTTCGAGTAAAATTGCCAAATCGCGAGCGTAAGCTGCCGGAGTGTAGTAGGAATTTAGCGATTCTGGTGGCTCGCGACTCTCGCCGCCGTCGGATTGAGAATCGCCAAACCCGCGCAAATCGTAGGTGAGGCACTGATAGTTAGGTGCCAAGCGATCGGTCACAGGTTGCCAGTAGCGACGGCTTAACAGCCAGCCGTGGACAAATACCAGAACCGGGGAAGTTGCAGTGGGAGCCGTCAAATCGCAAGCGTGCCGAACCCCTAGGATGTCTATGGTTGCCATAATTTTATCCTATCTTGAAATCAACACACAGGGATCGCCAGTTCCAGTCGGGCGATCGACTCGATTTAACTTTCTGAGGGAGTGCCAGACGCAAGGGCACTCAGCAAACGGGTTGTTTTAGGAAAAGACCCGTTACCACCAGCAGATGTACTAAAAAACGCGATTTTTTTGGTAAATCTGCCTAAGTTCTGTCAGGATTGAGTCCAAACATCCAGCAAAAACCGAGTTTCACCAGCATCAGTGCTATCCCTAAAACCGCTCGCCCAGCAATCTTTGTCGTACCCCCTCAGCAATTTTCTGCCCCAGATACTCAGGAATTAAACTTTCATTAGGCCCCAACAAGTAGAGAATCAGGCGAGTTCGCCCCCGCCAAACCAGCAAATTAGCATTTACCACCAACAAATCCTCTTGCCAGATGGCATACATAACTTTGTAAAAAAGTCCAGGCTGGTTATCTGCTTCGATCAGCAGAGCCGGCAAGTGGAAAACCGGATCGACGTAGAATTCAGTAGCCACATCCTCCAAACCCGCGTCTAGATTAAATTCCACGGCCAACATCTCTTCAACCTCAAAATGCCCCGCCAAGGCTTCTCGAACCGCCCTACAGACGTTTTCTGCTGTTTTATCTGCCAGTACCTTGCCGCCGCGAGATACTACTAATTTGATAAATACCAGCATCGGTGGGTAAATTTGACCGTAGAGACTGAGACTGTGAATCGTCAGTCCGTAAGCAGCGAGGACACCAAAAATATCGCTCAGTAGAAAAGACTGGTTCCGGTAAGCAAAATGCAGGGCACTTTTGTTACCTTCGGCTCTGATTTCGATGACTGCTTGTCGAGTTTTGTAAAGCTGATAAGCTAATTTGAGGTTTTGCAGTTGGATTTCGCTGCTGACAAATTGCTCGTAAAACTGGGGAAACGCTCGGTTAAAGCGTTTGAGAAGTTCTAGCGTAGATGGTTTTAAACCCGAAGCCATAATTGAGGGGAAGGTGCGGGAGACATACTAGGTATTTACTCTCCCATGCCTTATGGCAATGGGATTTTAGATTTGACGATTAGACTCGAATTGTGCCCGTCTCCTCGCTAAAAGCAGAAGTCAAATCTGTCTGGGAACGTAGGACTAGAATGTCACGGTTGCGCCATTCTATCTGTACTTCCCACCAAGAGTATAAGTTCCGGCGCGATCGGCCCGACTCAAAAGAAGCAATTTAAAAAATGCCTCTGTCCTGACCAGGGAACAAATTTTACCTTAACAGCGGGTTGTCCGGACACAGGCTAGCACAACATTTGTACCAAAATTGACGACAATCAAAAAAGCGAACGCTCAATGTAGGACGACAAATACCTGTTTTCGGCGTAAGATGAGTGTACCGTAAACTGTTCCTCAAGAGGCTACCCGCAATTCATCCCACCCCACTCGGAGTGGGTTTATCGATCGGGTTCTCTTTTACTCCGTCCAACTTTTACTACCTTAACCGCGCCTGCATGGGTTTTTGGAAAAACTTATTTAGTAGTTCTGAGTCTGCCTCTGTACCCCAAACAGCTCAATTTGAGGAAGATGTTGCTCTAGGGTCAGGCGATCCGCTTTCCCCAACGTTTCGCAAACCCGCCGGAGCCAGCAACGCTCGCATCTTTTTCAGTTGCGATCGGGACATTGACCTCTACGAACTCGAAGAACTCTGTAATGCAGTGGGTTGGTCCCGCCGTCCCCTGCGTAAAGTCAAAAAAGCTATTGAGCACAGCTTCCTAGTCGTCTCTATGTGGGAGATGCGGGGCAACCAGCGACGGCTGGTCGGTTTCGCCAGAGCGACTTCAGACCATGCTTTTAATGCCACGCTTTGGGATGTGGTAGTTCATCCTGACTACCAGGGTAAGGGCATGGGCAAGGCGCTGATGAAATACATCATTAAAAAACTCCGCAGTGAAGACATCAGCAACATTACCTTATTTGCTGACCCTCAGGTTGTGGATTTTTACCGAAATTTGGGCTTTATGTCCGATCCTGAAGGGATTAAAGGTATGTTCTGGTATCCAGATTAGCCAGCGAGGTGTCCGTCAGCGTTGATTTGTTGAGCGTAACTAAAGGGGCAAATAGTTGAGAAACCTACTTAAATTTGATCGAGAAAGATCGGTTCTTCTAGATATACTGATTGAAGTTTAGGTGCCAAATTTAACTACACAACCTTGAGTTTCAGATCGTGCTTACTTATTTTGAGATAGCCGAATACTCCTCAATAGCGTAGTTGATCAACTTCAACAGGCTTTAAGCAACTAAAGTTAAGTGGGCGTCTTTTTATACCGCCAAAAATGCAATGTTGACGCGACCAATACCTCAGAAGCCTCTGCGCTGCGGTTAATTACGCCCGGATGTATCCCGGCAGCTTTGGCGGCGATCGAGCTGGAGCTATTGTCAAACTTCACAAGCTCAAAGCAGGTGCGACAAACCAAGGAAAACTCAAATAAAAAAAAGCTTGACAAGCCGGGGGTTTTGTGTGTTAATAGACGAAGGAAAGCTAAAAATCACACCGGGATGTAGCGCAGCTTGGTAGCGCGCCTGCTTTGGGAGCAGGATGTCGCAGGTTCAAATCCTGTCATCCCGATCGCACAACGTTAAATCATAGATTCCAGCAGAAACTGTCTCAATCTGTTTGCATTTGTTGAAAATGAAAATTGATTGAGGCAGTTTTTGTCGATCGTGTCAATGGGGCAATCTTTGCGTTAATGTGTTTCAGGATCGCTCCTGGTGGAAAAAACATGAAATCATTAGTTCGTCTCGGCGCAATATTAGGAATTGTAGGGTGCACTCTGCTGGGCCCCTCTCCCATCGGCAAAATGTCTGCACTGGCACTCCCCGAGCCGCAAGTTTTGGAAAAATTGCGATCGGTGCCGGTATTTACGATTACAAACGCTCAAGGTGCCTTCCTGATCGATACTGTTCCCAAGCCTGGTCAGGGTCAAACAGGCAATGCTTCTGTCGCTAGAATTTTCATCAGCCAGAAAGATGCTCAAGCTTTTCTCGATCAGGTGAAAACCAAAAATCCTCAGTTGGGGGCGTCGGCGCGGGTGATGCTGGTTTCGCTGGAGGAAATTTATCAAATCGCTCAAGCAAATAAAGGCAAGCCGGATCAACTGCTGTTTGCTTTTATTCCGGCTCCGCAGCAGGTGCAGTCAGCTAAAACTTTACTTCAGCAGACTGGACAACAAGTTACCGAGTTAAACGGTGTACCTCTGTTTTTGGCCAGAGGTGGCGCAGACAATGGTTATTTGACGATTCAGCGGGGCCAGCAAGAGGAGCTTCCCCTGTTTTTTAACAAGGAAGATTTGCAGGAAATGGTGGAGCGTTTTAAACAGCAGCAGCCCAACGTGACTTCCACCATTAAAATTGAAGTGGTGAACTTAGAAAGGATTTTGGAAGCTTTTCGCACTGAGAACGACCCGTCCTTGAGCCAAATGATTTTGGTTCCGTCGCGGGAGTCGGTGGATTTTGTACGATCGCTCCAACCAGCCGGTGCTGGCCAAAATCCACAGGCGGCCCCAGCTCGATCGGCTCCAGGAACTCCGGCGGCTCCAGCTCGATCGGCTCCAGGAACTCCGGCGGCTCCAGCTCGATCGGCTCCAGCTCCAGCTCCAGCTCGACCAGCTCGCTAATGGTCATTAGTCATTAGTCAGTTGTCAGTTGTCATTGGTCATTTGTCATTAGTCATTGGTGATTAAGTAGGTAGGTGCAAATAAACTTTGCCACTCGTTACAAAATGTGTATTCCTGTCATAACAAGAGCGATTTCTTTCATGGCGAGATCGCTCAGAAGTTAGTTTCACTGCGTTTCACTCTTTACCTCTAGGGCTTATTTGTTTTCCCACTCATCTACTTAGTTGACAGTTAGTAGGCTGGGTTCTCAACTCAACCTACCAATGACTACTGACCAATAACTAATAACCAATAACTAATAACGTTCGGAGGGGGCGCTCGCACTTCTGACAACTGACCAATGACCAATGACCACCCTTCGGCTTCGCGAGCGGGCGAGATGACCAATGACCAATGACCAATGACCAATGACCAATGACCAATGACCACCCTTCGACTTCGCGAGCGGGCGAGATGACTAATGACCAATGACTAATGACCAAAAAGTATGATGTTTGTTTCGGGTTTAGAGCTTTGGCAATGGGTGAATCAAGCTAAGATAGAGGCGATCGCCTCCGACATTCCTTTATCAGAACTCGACTGGCTGCTGCAAGAGCTGGCGGGTTTGGATAAGTTGGCTCTGCGCTTGGAGTGGTTTAAAGATTTGCCAAAAATTGAATTAAAGTTGCCTTTATCAGAAGTCGATCGACTGTGGCAGCAGCGGTTGCAGGAACGGGTGCCCGTGCAGTATTTAACGGGAGTTGCACATTGGCGGGATTTTTCGCTGAAAGTAACGCCGGCGGTGCTAATTCCTCGTCCTGAAACGGAATTGCTGATTGATTTGGCTGTGGATGCTGTTAAAAGCTCTTCATTTAATCCAACATCGGATTGGGTGGATTTGGGAACGGGTAGCGGGGCGATCGCGATCGGCTTGGCTTCAGAGTTGACAAATGCTACGGTTCATGCAGTTGATTGCAGTTCGGAAGCTTTGGCAGTGGCTCGACTGAATGCCCAGAATTTGGGCTTGGCATCGCGAGTTAATTTTTATCAAGGTTTGTGGTGGGAACCGCTAGGATTTCTCAAAGGTAAAGTGAGCGGGATGGTGTCTAACCCGCCTTACATTCCCAGCAGCACGGTGCTGACCTTGCAACCGGAAGTTTTGAAGCACGAACCTCACCTAGCCTTAGATGGCGGTTTAGACGGCTTAGATTGCATCCGGCATTTGGTAGAAACGGCTCCCGATTATTTAGAATCTGGGGGAGTTTGGTTGGTGGAGATGATGGCGGGACAAGCTGAGGTGGTGGCTGATATGCTGCAAAGTCACGGGAGTTACGGTGAAGTTCAGATATTTTCGGATTTAGCCCGAATCGATCGCTTTGCTTTAGCTTATCGTCTTTAGATTCCCAATATATGCTGCAATTATAAAATAGATAAGATTGAATTCATGCTGGGTTCTTAAAAAGCATCTGCGTTTATCTGTGTTTATCTGCCTGAAATCTGCGGTTAACCGGCTCGCATCAAAGATTTATGCAAAATCTAAAATCTAAAATCTAAAATCTAAAATCGGATGACTCAAGTTTCGATAAATGCCTTAGTTCAAGGGGCAATTTCTGGTAATTATATTGTCAGCTTTCCTACTGATACTGTACCTGCTTTGGCGACGCTGCCCGATCGCGCGGAGTTGATTTTTGCTGCTAAACGGCGCAGTCAAGACAAACCGCTGATTTTGATGGCAGCATCCGCGGAGGCTTTGTGGCCTTATGTGCAGGGGAGTCCAGCAGAGTTCAAATTGTGGCAGCAAATGGCTGCATCTTATTGGCCCGGGGCGCTAACTTTGGTGCTGCCGGCTTCGCCACTGGTGCCGGCTGCGATGAATGCGATCGATCAAAGTACGATCGGAGTACGAGTGCCTAATTTTCCCCTTGCTCTCAAGATTTTAGAGCAGACAGGCCCTTTGGCTACTACCAGTGCTAATTTATCGGGCCAAGCGCCTTTGGAGTCGGTGGCAGAAATTGAGGCGCAGTTTCCCGAAGTTTTGACATTAGTTGCTGCTGAATTAGCAACAGCAGCAACAGTTACAACAGCTTCGAGTTTGCCTTCGACTGTAGCTAAATGGACTGGTGGCGGTTGGGAAATATTGCGACAAGGCGCGATCGAGCTAAAATGCTAAAAGCTAAACTCCTAGGCAAAGTAATATGGCGCCGATCGGCTGGAGCGACTTGATATATTTAGGTATGGGACTGGGACTGGGTTTGGGCAGCAGTTTGATTTGGCGCCCGCGGCAAAAAAGCTTGCAACAGCCAGAACCTGCGCCCTATGTGCCGCCAACTCCTCAAGAAAATGATTTAGAGAAGTTTGATGCCCTTTCCGAGCAACTGAAGCAAACTCAATTGGCTTATCAGATGGCATCGGAGATGAGTCTATTTAAGGCTGGTTTTTTGGCTCGAACTTCTCATGAGTTGCGATCGCCCCTGAGCACTATGATTGGCACGCTGCAATTAATTCTCTCGGATTTGTGCGACGATGCTGCTGAAGAACGAGAATTTGTCGAACAAGCTCACGTTGCAGCACTCAAGCTGGTGAAATTGATAGATGAAATTATCTCTGTTGCTAAAACTGAACACGGCAGTGACAAGATGGATATTGAGCCGATTCAGTTAGCTAAGGTTTTTGATGAACTTGATGATTTAACTTATTTGCAAGCTGCTAATCGCAGCATTCGTTTGGAGATTTTGCCGCCGGATCCGGGGATTTATGTATTGGCAGATTTGCCGAGGTTTAGGCAAGTTTTAGTCAATTTGGTAGATACTGCTATTGCTCAGATGGAGGAGGGTAGTATTTCTGTTTCTGCCCATTGTTCGCCGGAATCTGGATGCGTTCAGATTTGGGTGGACGATCAGCGTTCAGTTAGTGCTTGGAGCGAGTCTTGGGATCTCCTGAAGCAGGATTTGGAGTGTAATGCTACTAAGACTAGCGATAATTCTCAGGTGTCTTCTGGGATGAGGTTATTGATGAATCAGACTCTTTTAACTTTGATGAATGGCAAGTTGGAGGTTCTGGCTGTGCCTTCTGAGTCGGAAGAGTCTAATTTTAACCGCACTCAGTGTTCTATTCCTATGGCAAGTTTGTGAAGAAGGAAGAAGATAACGGATTCTGTAACGGATTTAACGGAGGTCGAGAAGAGGGCAACGAATTTAACGGATTTAATTATTAGACTTCTTGCAAAAATAGTTAGGACGCTGCTGGGAGCAACGTCCCACAAAAATCTTTTTTTCTTGTGGGATGGGCTTCTAGCCCGTCCCAAAATTTGATTAAAAGGACTGAGGCAATCTTGTCTATTGATCAATACGGTTCACTTAAGACAGTTCACGGGGAAAATAATGTGACAAATAGACGCTGCGATTGCTCTCTCTATGATCGCAATGACAAATAAACCTTAAGTGAACCGTATTGGTCTATTGATAGGTAGTAAGGTGCACAATGGGCACCCTACTTATTAGAGATTTTGGTGGGAGTTTTGTGCTTGCTTAGCAAATAGCAGTTAGCAATTCGCCGTTGCTAATTTCTAATTCGACATTCTCTTCTAGGAGCTGATTTTCTAGTACCATTGTGGTGCTGGCGTTGTGCTGAAAACCGATGCGCTCGTAGAAGCTTTGTTTGTAAGTTGTCATTAGGTAAACTCGTTCTACTCGGCACATTCGAGGGTGACTCAAGACGGTTTGTACTAATTTGCGGCCGAGTCCTGCACCTTGGTAATCGGGGTGAATGGCGACATCCCAGATGGTGGCTCTATAGATGCCGTCTGAGGTGGCTCTGGCGAAGCCGATCGCCCGCGGGCCGTCCCAAACTGTCACAACTGGTTCGCTGTTGGCGATCGCGATTTCCCAATCTTCTATCTTGCGCGCCCTCGCCCAAAACGCGGCGGCTTTAAATAGTTCTTGGATTTGTACGATGTCGGCGCGATCGCGACTTGTGCAAAATTGAATGTGACTGGAATCCCTAGTCGTTGATGTCATGCTCAATGTGCCTTTAAGTTTTATCTAAACTGTGTTACTTTTACTGTCTTGCAGGGAGTGAAAGTGAATTTTGCTTGGGAACCTTCAATGATTGAATTCCCGATTTACAAAACTATACTTATTGATACATATTTTGTAACTAATTTCCGTAATTATTAATACTTTTTTGTATAAAGCCAGATTAGACGGCGGTTGAAACCGCTTCTAGACAAGCGAAGTCCGCGACTCGACTTCGCTCGCCGAACACCTCCGCGGACTGAAGAATATCTCGTAATTTTTACCTCCTTGTCTTCAACCCGCGGAGGCGGGTTTTGTTTTTATAGACGCGGTTTCAACCGCCCGGTATTCCTGAAGAATATCTCGTAATTTTTACCTCCTTGTCTTCAACCAGCACGCCTGCGCGTGAGTGTTTGTATAGATGCGGTTTCAACCGCCCGGTATTCCGAACCCAAATTGGGACATCACGAGTCAATCAGTTTTGCAGCCAGCGGGCGGCGTCTTTGGCGTGATAAGTCAAAATCAAATCGGTACCAGCACGCTTGAATCCTGTCAAGGTTTCCATCACAACTCTTTCTTCGTCAATCCAACCGTTGAGGGCGGCGGCTTTCACCATCGCATATTCTCCAGAAACGTTGTAAGCAGCAACTGGCAAATTAGTTGCTTCTTTGACGCGCCAGATAATGTCCATGTAAGCTAAAGCGGGTTTGACCATTAGCATATCCGCACCTTCAGCAATGTCGAGAGCAATTTCTTTGAGAGCTTCGCGACCGTTTCCTGGGTCCATTTGATAGGTGCGCCGATCGCCAAATTGCGGAGCCGAATCCGCCGCATCCCGGAACGGGCCATAATAAGCTGAGGCATATTTTGCCGCGTAGGACATGATGGGAATATCTTCAAATCCAGCACTGTCCAATCCTTCGCGAATTGCTCCCACAAAACCGTCCATCATTCCCGAAGGTGCAATAATATCTGCACCAGCTTTAGCTTGAGCAACGGCGGTTTTTTTAAGCAATTCTAGCGTCGGATCGTTCAAAACTCTGCCGCTTAAATCTCCGACTTCCAAATAGCCGCAGTGACCGTGACTGGTATATTCGCACAGACAAGTATCGACCATGACGATTAAATCTGGTACGGCTGCTTTGACTGCTGCCGTTGCTTTTTGAACAATGCCGCAATCGTGCCAAGCACCTGTCGCGTCTGTATCTTTGTCAGCGGGAATGCCGAATAAAATAATTGCGGGAATGCCGAGATCGTAAACTTCTTTTGCTTCTTCTACGATTTTGTCTACCGATAGCTGGTAAACTCCGGGCATCGATTTAACTTCTTTAGCAAAACCTTCCCCCGGTACGGCAAAGAGAGGGTAAATTAAATCGCTGGTTGTCAAGATATTTTCGCGTACCATCCGGCGGAGTTGGGGATGGTTGCGGAGGCGGCGGGGGCGGTGAGTGGGGAACATAATGTTTTTTTACGGTAGATAAAGTCCTGCTTTCTGGGACTGGCGGCCTTTGTTTAAAAGTCTAAAGCTTATTGTTGGCCGATCGCCGTCAACCTAAGTAAAGTTCTGTAAAACCCGCGAGATCCATGGTTCGTAGTAAGGACTTCAGTCCTCAAAAGTTCGTAGTAAGGACTTCAGTCCTCAAAAGTTCGTAGTAAGGACTTCAGTCCTCAAAAGTTCGTAGTAAGGACTTCAGTCCTCAAAAGTTCGTAGTAAGGACTTCAGTCCTCAAAAGTTAGTAGTAAGGACTTCAGTCCTCAAAAGTTCGTAGTAAGGACTTCAGTCCTCAAAAGTTAGTAGTAAGGACTTCAGTCCTCAAAAGTTAGTAGTAAGGACTTCAGTCCTCAAAAGTTCGTAGTAAGGACTTCAGTCCTCAAAAGTTCGTAGTAAGGACTTTAGTCCTCTCTACTCTCTACCCTTTCTGGTTCCCAGACTCAGCTCTGTGAGGGTGCTGGGATGGGTTGGTACGGATATCTCGCTGGCTGCACACCTGCAACCGGGCTGCCCATCGGCGAGGATAGACTGTAAATTATAAATGTATCGAATAGTAACGGTCTTATGTACAAGCAACTAATTTCAAAGATCAAACCGCTTTTGAAATCACTATTTGCGATCGGTCTGGTACTGACGCTAGCCCTCGGTAACGCTGACGGAGCTCTGGCGGCCCGCAGCGGAGGACGCATCGGGGGCGGATCTTTTAGAGCTCCTGCGCGCAGTTACTCGTCGCCGAGCCGCACCTACGCACCGTCTGGAGGGGGTTACTACCCGGGCGGCTATGGTGGCGGATTTGGTGGCGGTTTCGGATTCCCCTTCTTGCTGCCGTTTTTCGGATTTGGAGGCGGTTTTGGCGGGCTGTTCTCAATTTTGATTTTTATTTCGATCGCGAATTTCCTAGTGCAAAGCTTCCGCCGCGCCGGGGGTGGAACTGACGAACTCGGCAACAGCACCGCTACTACCACGGTATCTGTGGCCCGCTTGCAAGTTGGTTTGCTAGCAGAAGCCCGCGGTTTGCAAGCCGAACTCGACTCGCTAGCGCGCAAAGCGAATACAGACACAGCGGCCGGTCGCGCTCAAGTGCTGCAAGAATCTACTCTGGCGATGCTGCGGCATCCTGAATATTGGGTTTACGCGGGTGCTGACTCTGTGCAAACTCGTTTGGAAGCAGCGGAAGCTAAATTTAACCAGTTTTCTTTGGCAGAACGCAGCAAGTTTACTGAAGAAACGCTCTCGAATTATAACAACCAGCTCCGGCAAGCAGGGAGCAACAATAACCTGCCTGTTGTGCAGGAAAACGGCGCGTTAGTTGGTTCTGATTTGAATTCAGAACCCGGAGAATTTATTGTGGTGACGGTGATTGTCGGTACTCAAGGCAAGTTGCAATTGCCAGCAGTGAAAAACTCTGAAGATTTGCGCCAAGCTTTGCGCCAGATTGGAGGAGTGTCGAGCGAGCAGTTGCTGGCGGTGGAGGTGCTGTGGACTCCTCAAGCTAACGGCGACACTCTAACTGCTGATGATATGTTGGCTGGCTATCCTGATTTGCGATCGATTTAGCGAAAGAGATGGGGCGCAGAGTATTGTCTGCTGCGCCCCTGCCGCGCCCTAGCTGTGGGGGCGAGCTCTGTTGGTTTTAAGACGGAAATGAAGTAGGATTTGGGGAAATAGCGATCGACTTAAAAAAGATTGTTCAACAAATGCTAGTATTGAGAGATTATCATTGAGTGTGATTCATCTACTATTGGCAAGGCCTGACTTTAAAGCGTTTTGCAAACAAGTTAGGCTGGATAAAAAAACTATATTCAGCGAAGAGTGACTGCTTCGGAAGAAGTTACGACCGCCTGCCATCTTAATTTAATATCAAGAAGCGATCTGGAGCTTAAATTATGGCCGACAGTAGCAGAAAAAAAGCACTTTTTATTTTGAGCCAGTTAAATAATGACGATATTGACTGGATCGTCCAAAAAGGCAAAAAAGAGATTCTCGCTCCGGGCGAGATTTTGATCCATGAAGGCAGACAGCACGATGCGCTATACATTGTTTTGAGGGGCAATTTGAGCGTTTTGCTCGACGCGCAGGAAACTAAAGAACTGGCGAAAATATCCAGCGGAGAACTTGTGGGGGAAGTTTCTTTCATTGATGCTCGCCCTCCTTTAGCCACCGTAAAGGCACTCGAAGAAACTCACTTGCTGGCGATTCCGAGGCGGCAGTTAGTAATCAAGCTGCAACACGATATGGGCTTTGCTTCCCGCTTCTATTATGGAATTTCGCTGTGTCTGGCAGACCGGATGCGCGGTACCATCAGACATATAGAATACGGTCGTAATATAGAATTGGAGCCGCAGGAACTCGATCGCGAGGATATTAATCCTAACGTCCTGGAAAATTTAGCCCTTGCTCAAGCTAAATTTAATTGGTTGAGCGAAAATGTCAGGGCTTAATTAATTTTAATTCAATCTGAATGTATGTAAAGTCTCAAATCTCACTACATAATTCGACACCAGAATAGGGGCGGGTTTTACCGGAAAGAGCGACAACTACCGGAACTAAAAAAACCGGCCCCTTTGCTTGGCAATTGCTACCTAGCGCACCGCTTCTAAAAACCTAGGTAAATCTAGATATAAACTTCTACGGTATAAGTTTAAGCGAATCTTTTCTAGTGCGCGAACGCTTCCCCGCAGACTTCTTTGGGGTTGACCAGAAAACTCCAGTTAGAAACGGTATAATAATCGTGTCTACGAGTTATTTTACCGGATTGCTTGGTCTTGTTATTTAATTGGGCCCATTGACTCCATACGTGCTTGTCCGAGTTCACCTCGACATAGGCGGTTATGGAGTCTGGGAGTTTTTCACCTAGTCTCATGCCTCTACGGGCAATCACTAAAGCAGCCGCTTCATCGCAGGCCGGCCCGTACATTTTAAGGTATTTAAATAAACCAATAATGCTTGTAAAAGCGGGATTGACTGTAATCAATTCAATTCCACGATTGGCAAGGATTGAGTTCAATTGCTTGTAGAATTCGTTGTAGGCCCAGCAAGAGAGCATTCGCGCATATTTGCGACTCGCTTCACCTAGGCGCTGCTTTTTGTCTGAAAAATCTAATTCCTCGCAAACAATCGGGCATTGATAGAGCAGAGCTAACGTCGCCAACTGCAAGCAAGCATCAACGATTTGAGCCTGCTGTACACCATTGGGTAAGCCCACCTGCAAGGGGATTTGACCTTTAGCCTTTAAATTGCCATCGGTATCAATATAAGCCCAACCAATTGAACCGGGGTTCATGTCAATCCCAATGCAGCCGTAAACTTGGTCAAAAGATTGAGATTTTACAGGGATTGGCGTAAAAGATACCGCGACTTTCCATTTACCTTCTTTCTTGAATAGATGCCAAGTCTTTGCACCGCAGGTCGGTAAGCGATTAATATTACGGTCAAAATTACCAATCTCGGCTGAAACATTTTTGCCGAAACTCCCTTCAAGACAAGCAGGGGTTCTAATCTTTAAGGTAGAACCGTTCCATTGTGCAATACCATTTCCCAGTGTTTCGTCCTTAGAACCCACCAGGAAAACTTGATCGTGAGGCACGAACACCTTGATTGGTAATATCTTCAGTGTGGCTAGCTTGTTCTGGACGAGAAAAAGTTTACGCTTTTTGTGATGAATTTGACAACGTAAACTTTGCCAATTAGTTTCCCTATACTTGAGCGAACAAGACACAGGGAAATTACAACAAGTTTGACTGCCCGGCCAATTCTTTTTGGCATAAAACTTACTTGCTGCTTTTAACTTTTTCTCTGCCTTACCCAACCAAATTTCAATCGACTTCGCCTTGCCCGTTAATGTTTTGATATGCAATGAGCGATGCAATGCAGCACCGTCAACTTTGCCCCTTGAGTACGCGATAACCCCGTTTGCGTGACGCTTGTTGAGCGAGTAAGTTGTTTGAAGGTGGGTATTCCATTTCGACTTCTTGAAATCGGTACAAGTCAGCAACTGATTAACTGTCTCAATTGCAGCCAGCCTAAAAATGGGGGCAAAGGCGGTCAAAAACATCTCCATCTGACTGAATCCTAAAGCGTTCAGTTCTGACTCTGGAGTGGGCAATCCTTTGACGTAGGTTAGGGATGGCATTGATTCGACCTCTCAATGTAATCATATCTGTACATCTTACAGGTACGGACTGATTCTATTTTTCCGTTTTTTTCCCAACGCCTGATAGTGTCAACGCTGACTGCTTTTAATTGGGCTAATTCCCCAATACTGATCAGTCTGTCCATGCCGTGCCGAGAATTCGTCCTCTAAATCATAGGTAAATCTAGGTATTTTGGCAACAGTTAGGAACCCTAGCGCTAGAGGACAAGTACCGAGCAAACAACCTAGATAATTCCCGGGCCTTTGCCGCGGGTGTCTGCATCCATGGTCAGCTTTCCTTCTTCGCCTTTTTTATCTTTGATTTCTGCAAGAATGCGAGCACGTTCTGCTGCTTCTGCTTCTTCTTTTTCTCTCAAATCTCCAGGTTCGTTGATATACATTTCCGGTTCGATCGCGTAATTGTTAACCAAACCTTCTTTGTCTACTGTATAACCATCTGTAGTGTGAATGCTTTCGTCATCGGTTTGGTCGTCTGTTTTGGCGCTTTTCTGCTTCTCTTCAGTGGTTGTGTGCATGAAGTTAGAGCCTTCGCGTTCTTGGCGCGCTGCTGTCTCAGCAGGAGTAATACCCCGATCGTAGTGGGGGGCTTCCATATTAGCTTCAATTTGTTCGTCGGCCGGTGTTGATTTGCTAATTTGTTCGTCGGGCGGTGTTGGTTGGCGATTAGTCATGATTTATTCCTTCTTCAATTTTTTCAAAAGGTCTTTGGCTTATGTTCAAATATTAAGCCGAAGCTAACTCATTCACAAACTATCTTTGGTTAGAGTTTGCGAGAAATTGCTGTTATCTAAAATACATTTATTGAGTCTTCCTCAAGACTGATAAATTTATTTTTTTATTAAAACATTCACAATCTGCGAGTATTTGACATCTATCTAAAGGTAGGGAATTGGTAATTGGTAATTGCTAATTGGTAATTGACAACAGTCAACAGTCAACAGACTTCACGATTCTTTGAAGAAGCGGATGATTTCGCGGACGTGGTTGAGAAATTGTCCGTCCGAGGTGAGTTGGGCGATCGCACTTTCAGCATCTCTTGCAAGTTTAGTGTGTTCTGCCTGGTTTGTCGATCGCAAATCTTCTATTGATGCAGCTAAAGTAGTTAATCCTGCTTTGGTAGCTCGTTGCTGCCGCTCTTGGAGAGCAGCCCAAGAAGTTTCATCATTTGAATTTAATTGAGCGGCCAAATTTTTGACTGTAGATTCTAATTCTGCAAAGCGGCTGCGGAGTTCGACAATATCTTCGCGGGGGTGCAAGAATTGGCTGCGGATGCTTGTCAGGCGCTGGGCTAAATATTGATAGCCTCGGATAGCTGGACGCAGTATGGTTAAGAGGAGTGCTGCACCAGAACTTAGATAGCCAACAGAACTAATGCCGGTGGCGGCTAGGGCGTAAAGTGCGATCGCGCTAAACAGGTGAAGGGCGATCGCCACAAAGAGCGATCGGCTAGCTAATACAGTAACGTATTTGAGTTGTTCGGAATCGACAGCAATATTTTTTTTAGTAGATTCTGCACCTTGCGCTAAAACTTCCTTAGCTTCAAAATGGATATTCCAGGGAACTGTAACTATTAGCAACAGCCATTCAAAAATAGCTAGGGCAATTACCCAATCAATAAAACTGCCGGCGGAAACGTGCAGCAATTGCAGAATCGCAAAAACCAACAATAAAAATATGCCTGTGAAGGCACCGAAACCTGCAAAACTATAATACATTGCGATTGCCTTAATGGAATGTTATTTAGATTCTCGACAACTTTTTCGATGTGGATGAATAAGATGTGACACTTGACAAATCGTCATCTTGAACCGTATTCATTAGTTGTGAATTATTAGTCCTTGGCGATTAGCGGTCAGGATGAAGTCGTATTTTCCCAACTAACACCATTTGAGATTTAAAATTTGAGATGGGAATGAATGATTGTGTATGGGTTGGCAGCTTGCCGGCGGTTGGATTATTTTGTTAAGCTGGTATCACTCAGGGTTTTACCAAAAAGAATTGGTTGAAAGCATCTCCCTTGTAAGCGAGAAATTAAAAGAACACGATTCATTACTCCAACCCTCTTCCTGACCGGGAGAGGTCGCCCTCCGAAGTCAACCCTTCGGCTTCGCTCCGAGGGCTAGCTGTCAACTGTCAACTGAAGGTGTTTTCTTTTCCAGGGCTACTCAATCACCTATAGCTGAGATAAACTGATCGGGAGGTCGATCGCCCGCGAGAGCAAGTTACCAGCTTGTAACGGAGACGGCGATAGTCTTACCCCGAGAGAAACGACAGCAAAATAGGTGCCTAAATTAACTCTACCGTCTGCAATTTCCAATAACTGCACATCTACCACGTAAAATTAAAAGTTAGCAGCAAGGACAAACCGATGGCGAACTCAACTCTTGGCCTAGAAAATCAACTTTACGATTATCTGTTATCTATTTCTCTGCGGGAACCAGATATTCTCGCTTCACTGCGAAAAGAAACTGCTAATCATCCTATGGGTATGATGCAAATAGCTCCCGAACAAGGCCAGTTTATGGAGATGCTGGTGCAGCTTATGGGAGCGACAAAAACTTTAGAAATTGGCGTTTTTACTGGTTATAGTTCGCTGTGCGTAGCTTTAGCACTGCCTTCAAACGGTAAAATTGTTGCTTGCGATGTCAGCGAGGAATATACTTCGATCGCGCGACGCTATTGGGAAGCTGCGGGTGTCGCAAACAAAATTTCTTTGCAGTTGGGCCCAGCACTAAATACTCTCGACAAACTTATAGCCGACGGACAAGCCGGAACCTTTGATTTTGCGTTCATCGACGCCGACAAAGAAAATTATGAGCTTTATTTTGAGCGATCGCTCCAACTGGTACGGAATGGCGGTTTAATTGTAATTGACAACGTTCTGTGGTCAGGACGAGTTGCCGATCCTCAAGTACAAGACACAAGTACCCTCGCCCTTCGCAGTTTCAACGACAAGTTGCGTAACGATCCGAGAATTACTCTGAGTGTTGTTCCCATTGGTGACGGACTGACTTTGGCGCTGAAACGCCGCTGGGCTATTATGATGGAACCTGAAGAACACAATTAAAGATTTCAAATCTGCGGGAACTTGATTAACACCAAAGAAACCGGGTTTTTATCTGTATTGAACGCTGCGGTACAGTATTGTCGTAAAAAACCCGGTTTCTACCTACCCGTGCATCCAGGACTACATCAATTACAGATAAAAAATTACAATTACTAAAACTAATAACAAATATCATTAAATTAATCTGAGACAAAGATGCTAGTATCAAATTTACAAGTAAAATTACCGATTCACGAAACTTTTCAGTGTACGGTTCAAGGCGAAGGCTACTGGACTGGTGCTTTAGTTGATTTTATCAGATTGGCAGGTTGTCCTGTGGGATGTCCTTGGTGCGATACTGGCTATTCTAATGGTGGTAAAGGTTTACCGTCGGTGCCGCAGTCGATCGCCCAATTGCTAGCTCAACTCCAGTCTCCGAGGGTTGTGATTACTGGCGGCGAACCTTTCATCCACCAGAATTTGCCGGAGTTAGTTCTAGCTTTGTTAGAAGCTGACAAGCAGGTGAGTATTGAAACTTCGGGCGCTTATTGGCAGAATGTTTCGCCCCTGGCTTGGATTACTCTTTCTCCTAAAGAGCACATCAATCCTAAATATCCAGTGCAAGAGATTTTATGGAAGAGAGCTAATGAAGTTAAGTTGGTGGTTAGCACTGGTGAAGAACTTGATTTTTACAGTAAGTATTTGGTTGATAATGTGAATATTCCTGTATACTTGCAGCCGGAATGGGGAACACGCGATCGGGCAATTCCGATTATTTTGGAGTTACTGAAACAGCATCCGAGTTATAGGTTGTCTTTGCAAACTCACAAGTTTATTGGTGTGCAATAAACATCCAAAAATTCTGTAAGAGCGGGGAAAGCCAACCATCTTTGATTCCCACAGACAATCTATCAAAATCTGCTAATATCACAAAAAATGGTTCGTAGTGCGTCCTGGCGTCCGCAGCATTGAAGCGGACGCCAGGACGCACGCGCGATCGAATAATCTGATTAGACAAGATTGCAAAAATCTTTGATTAATACAGGAACCGCAGATAAAAAGCAGATAAACACAGATAAACGCAGATAGTTTCAAGATAATTTGTAATTTTTGCAATCTTGTCTATTGCAGTCAATCGATTCGACACGATATTATTCAATTTTTTGCACGATCGCACAAATCTGCGATCGCCTTTTCTTCAGGATGGTTGGCAATATAATTGCTCAGCCATTCGCAACTCAGCTTCATTAAGGTATCTAAATCGAGTTCCAAATTCCAGATCCTTAAAGTAGCATCATCGCTGGCAGAAACTAGAGTTTTGCCGTCGGGACTGATGTTAACATCGTTAACTCGATCGCGATGTCCCTCAAAAACTTGTAGCGGCACAGCTTCCGAGGCGGTTTTGCCGTCTGCGACATTCCACAGTTTAATTGTGCGATCGAAACTTGCAGATGCTAAGGTTTTGCCATCGGGACTGAAACTAATGCTTTTTACCCAAGTTCCGTGTCCTTGAATAGTTCTCAATTCGGTGCCTGTTTTTGCATTCCACAATTTAATCGTGCTGTCATCGCAAGCAGATGCTAAAATTTTGCCGTCAGGACTGAAACGGAGGCTGGTAATTCGGCTGTTATGCGCTTTCTGAATGCTTCTTGGGGGAGATTCTAAGTTGTTTAAATCCCAGAATAATATCGTGCGATCGTTTCCTGCGGATGCTAAGGTTTTGCCGTCGGGACTGAATCTGACACTTCTAACTCTTTCCCGATGTCCTGTGAGAGTTTTGATTTCGGTGCCGCTTTCTAGGTTCCACAATTTAACAGTTTTATCGATCGCGGATGATGCTAAAATTTTACCGTCTGGACTGAAAACAACGCTGTCTATTCCGCTCTGATGTCCTGAAATAGTTTTGATTTCGCTGCCGCTTTCTAGGTTCCACAATTTAATAGTGCGATCGCCCGACGCGGATGCTAAAATTTTGCCATCTGGGGCAAAACTGACGCTGGTGACAGCACCTTGATGTCCTATAAAAGTTTTGATTTCGGTACCGTTTTGTGCATTCCACAATTTTACAGTACGATCGCCACTACCGGAAGCAACTGTTTTGCCGTCTGGCGAAAAACTAGCGCTGAAAACCTGGCTGCGGTGGCTTTCCAGAACTTTCGGCTCGATGCCTGCGAGGTGCCAAAGTCGTACAGTGCGATCGGTACCTGCCGTTGCCAAAGTGCGGCCGTCGGGACTGAAACTAAGCCCTGCAACCCTGCCGATGTGTCCTTTGAGCGTTTGCGGCTCGATGTCTCCCAACCGCGATAAATTCCACAATTTGGCGGTTCCGTCTTCGCTAGCGGTAGCCAGAGTTGGGCTGTGGCTGCCAGAAGGGCTGAATTTGACGCTCCAGACTTCCTTGTTGTGGGCTTGCAAGGTGGTGAGGAGAGTCAGGTTTTGGACATCCCACAGCTTGACTAAACCGTCTTCGCCAGCCGATGCTAGGGTTTTGCCGTCGTTAGAAAAACTGACACTTCTCACAGCTTTGGTATGGCCTGTCAGCGTGGCGATTTCCGTTCCATCTGCTGGATTCCAGAGTTTGACAGTGCGATCGCTACCGGAAGATGCGATCGTCAATCCGTCGGGCGAAAAAGTGACGTTTGTTGCCCAGCCCCTATGTCCTGTAAAGGTTCGTAGGGGCAGTGCCCCCGTGCCTGCACTGCCGTCTGCCGGATTCCAGAGTTTGACAGTGCCGTCGGAGCCCGAAGATGCGATCGTCAATCCATCGGGAGCAAAACTGACTCCTCTCACCCAGCCCTTATGTCCTGTAAGGGTTCTGATTTCAGTGCCGTTGGCGAGGTTCCAGATTTTGATCGTAGCATCCTCGCTAGCAGAGGCGATCGTCTTGCCGTCGGGTGAGAAACTGACAGTCAAAATGTTATCGCCGTGTCCGGTGAGGGTTCTGATCAATGTGCCGTCAGGATTCCAGAGTTTGATTGTATCGTCGGCGCTAGCGGATGCGAGGATTTTGCCATCGGGCGAGAAAACGACGTTTCTGATGAAAGCTTGGTGGCCTGCAAGTCGATCGCGCTCTCGGATGCTGTAAATTGCTTGTTGGAGGGCGATCGATACTTGCGTTTTAGTATCGGATTTTGCCGGACTGAAGGCCTCTAATTTTTTCAGTTTATCTGCTGCTTGCAGTGCTTCAATCATTGCTGCAAAAGGGTTTGAGACTAAAGTTGTTTTTGACGACACACTTTCGAGGATAATTTTTGTTTCAGCGAGGGAGCGATCTGCCTTGACTACTTGCAATTGTATGGCGATCGCCGCCGCTAAAGATAGCGTTAAAATAGTTGAGCCGATCGCAATTATTTTTCTAGCTTGTTTTTTAGCTAACGTTAACTCTGTGCGAGCTTGATGTTGAGCTAAATTTAAAGTTTCATTAGCTTGTGCTAATATTTGACTTTCCTCAGCTTGCAGCCTAAAAGCCAATTCCACTTCCCGCTTTTCCAAATCCTGAGCCGCCGCTAAAAAGCGGTAATCTAAAGGACTTAAACTTTGATAGTTTGCCCATTCCAGAGCTTCTTGCAGGGCATTTCCCCGCAGCAGCCGCGAATTGTCCTCAAAATTGGCAGCATTCCAAGCATTAAAATTTTCCGCATAAGGGCGCAGCTTTCCCAACTGTTTATCTACCCATTCAATATTGAAAATTTCGGCATAAATTCGGTTGTAAACTTTTAATTTACCTGCATGATGAACCACCAAACCCGACAGCCGGAGTTCAGTTTGTTCCCGACTACCATCGGCAAGAACCCCCCCCAGCCCCCCCTTGCTAAGGGGGGGAGTAAGAGTGGCATTTAGCTCTTCGTTGCTAATAGAAGATTCCTTAGTATTTAGCCCCCCCTTAGCAAGGGGGGGTTGGGGGGGTTTTATGGTGATTGCTTCCTTGCTAAAGGGAGATGCACCAGCATTTAGCCCCCCCTTAGCAAGGGGGGGTTGGGGGGGGTTTCCGGTTATTTCCTCCTTGCTAAGGGAAGATTCACCAGCATTTAGCCCCCCCTTAGCAAGGGGGGGTTGGGGGGGGGTTCCGGTGATTGCTTCCTGAGTCAGGGAAGATTCCTCAGCATTTAGCCCCCCCTTAGCAAGGGGGGGTTGGGGGGGGTTTCCGGTTATTTCCTCCTTGCTAAGGGAAGATTCCTCAGCATTTAGCCCCCCCTTAGCAAGGGGGGGTTGGGGGGGTTTTCCGGATTGCAAGATTTGCTGGTAAAGCCCCAATAACTGGCCTGCTTTTTGCTGATTTCTCAAAATGCGATCGCGAATAGTTTTCAAATGTTCAGGCTCATCCTGGGATTCCCAATTCTCCACAATCCGCAACTGCACCACCTCTTCAACCGATCGCGAATTGCCCAATGCTGATTCCTCAAGCATCAGTTTGCACAGCTTTTGGGTGAGAAAAGGTTGTCCGCCCGTCCAATCTAGAATTTGGGCGATCCTCTGCGAGGGCTTCGCTAACGCACTTTCAGCATTACCAACCTGCCCGTGCCAACCATCAATCAAAGGCTGCACTTCATCAATCGTAAAACCGCCTAAATTTATCGCCTTACCAATATTAAAAGGAGTTTGAGTTTTATCCGCAATCAAATCCGCAGGCGTCGCCACCCCCAACAGTGCAAAAGTCAAACGTTGGTAGAGAGGCTTGTCAACTCTTTGATTGTAAAACCAGCGAATTAGAGCAAAAAACTCATCCGTAGAAAAGTTCATGCTCAAAACGCGATCGATCTCGTCAACAAAAATAACAATACTTGATTCTATTTCAACTAAAACAACTTCTTCAATAAACAAACTAAACCGCTGGAGAGGCGAGAACAAATCCCGGCGATCGCGCCACCAACTCCGCCAATTAACTTGATTTCCTAGCTGACAGCTACTGACCAAAGAATTAACAATACCAGCATACCACTTTTCGGGATTGACATCTTCCTTACCAATCCCAGTTAAATCGATAAAAGCGCAAACAGTACCATCAGCTTGCAATCTTTGCATAGCCCGCACCCGCAAACTCGACTTACCCATTTGCCGCGAATTCAAAACGTAACAAAACTCACCCGCTTTCAAACTTTCGTAAAAGTCCAAGTCTGCTTGCCGCGTCACGTAACTAGACGCATCTGCTGGAAGACTCCCGCCAATCTGATATTCATAACTAACTGGCAATTCTTTCATCATTGCTTGCACCAAAATCTTGACTTGATTATAAGAGAGCTAACATGACTATTTAACGATTTACCCAAAAACCTGACTTTTTCTAATTTTTCTGACTTACGAATCGGCAGTCAGAAACCGGGTTTTTTACAAAAATCTTTCGTTGTAGCCGACAGCTTAGGTAAAAACCCGGTTTCTTGAGTCTGATACCTAAGTCCTGATTTTTATGATGCTTTGTTAGGCTGCACCTGATTTTTTCCTATAAATCCACAATCTGAAGCTATTTATCAGTTCCTATAATACCTGATAGTTTCACCATTGCAGTTCAGCAATTTTAGCAACAAACTGATAACAAGAAGCGAAAGATGCAGCAAAAAAAACGCTAACATTCAATACTCTGAACACTTTGAACAAGAAGGAATAACTGAAATGAAAATCGAAGGCACTAACTTCAGTAATAAGTTTATACCGCCCACACCTGACCCTAACTGGGAATTGGTTGCCAAAGCCGACCATTATGTGTACGAGGAGGGTCGCACCGCCCGCATAAACCATGATATTTATCAGGTTTTAAGCCGCGAAGAAGTTGCCCAAGTACAGCGTATGGTGGATCAATTCAACAACTTGACCGACGAACAGTACCGCTATGAAGCAACTTTTGACTACGCTGATGAGTCGGTTACTACGAGTACCAATTCTGCGGCGTGCCAAAATCAATCCTCTCACAAATGGCGCTGGTTTGGTTTGCAGATTACCGTTAATGAGTGTTTAGGCCGCAAGATTATTGAAGGCGTAAGCAACCCAGCAGTTACCGCATTTTTAACAGCTATTGCCGCTATCAAACCATTAGGTGGTATTATTGCCACGGCTATCAAAATTCATCTAGCGATTTACAAAAAATGGATGGATTGGGCTAGTGATTACTGCGGTAATAAGGGCTTTGAAATCAACGCGACTTGGGTAGGTATAATCACAATTTCTCGGGTTTGCAAAAAAAATGGTTAGACCCTATTTGTAGGGTGCATTAACAACGCACCCTACTATTCACTTAACTGCGCTACAGCAATCGTGGTCGATCGATCGGATACAATGAACTGCAAACTATGCTTTTCATCCCAAAACACGACAGAAATACTCGCGGTACAAATTGCAACGCGGCATCACATAATTGTTTTGCCGCCTTACAATTCCCATGCTGTGCAACTTATAAATTTGCATTGAATCTAATTCAACTGCTTCAGGGGAATTAACAACTTTTTTCAAAGCTGAAGCTAATTCGGGATTTTGTTGGAGAATTTCTAAATGCCTCCGCAAGTGACTGCTGTAAATTCCCGATTCTGACGCGGCATTTTCTAATAGCTGAGTTAGTGAGATTTTGCCACAACTAATCTCATACATTGCCAATCTTACTAAATAAGGATGTCCGCCGATCGCCCAAATCAACTTTCCCAACTGCACATCACCCCAATCCAAGCCGTGAACCCCAGCTAAATCGTGGATTTGCTGGCTGTCAAACTCCAGCAGTTCCACGGGGACTCCCGCATTAAACGGAGATTGGTTCATATCCAAAGGAATATAAACCTCTGTAGAATGCGCCATTACTAACCGTAGGTTTTTCCAAACATCAGAAATTTTGGCTTTTTCGTGCCAGCTTCGCAGCATTCCCAGAAAATCTTCAACTACTTCTGTGTAGGGAAATAGGCGATCGACTTCATCCAATCCCAACACTAGAGGAGTTGCTGTTTGGGCCAGCAAATACTCTTCAAAATATACAGTACAGTTATCGTTGCTGCCTAAAATATCGGTATCCCAATACTCATTTAACTTGTTTTCTAACTTTAACTGTCGGCTGACCATCAAACACAGCCAGCGCAGAAATTTATCGAGATTTGTTAATATTCCTCGATCGGCAGCGCTCAAATCTAAATAAACTGCATGATAGTTTTCCCGGACAGCCCGATCTAAAATCCGGGTCATCAGTGAAGTTTTTCCCATCATCTCCGGTGCTTTAATCCGAATCAGAGAACCGGGTTTGAGAACCGTTTCGCCACAGAGAGAGTCGATGCTGGCACGCTTTATATAAAAAGGTGAATCTAAGGCTACTGAACCTTCGGGAAACTGCAAGTTTGCTGCCGTTGGCAATGTTTGTAAAGGCGGATTTGTATGCAGAGATTGACTTGGTTCTGCTTCATAAGCTCTCCTCAAAGCTTCTTTAAAGTTTTTCTTGGTAATTCTTTCTCCCAAGGCTTCTGAAAGCTTGTGCCACAATTTGTTACCGACATCTTTGTTAAGGTATTCAGCGCTGTAGCCGTAAGCTTTGGCGATTTCATCGTAACTTTTGCCTTCCCAAGAACCTTGAAGGACTTTCATTTCGATGTCACTGAGATATTTGCCGGTGTTTTGAGCAAAAATGCGATCGGCTGATTCTTTGGTTTTGCTCCACGGAAATTCAGATTCAGAGTTCATTAGATTGCAGAAAGTACGTATATACGTAAATATGCAGACTTGGACAAGATAGCTTTTGTTCCTGCACGGGAAAGTTACTAAATATTAAGAGTTATTACCCCCGCCCCCGATCGCGCGGGTTGTTTTATGGCGATGGTTGAAATCCTCGTATTAAAAATAAAAGCCTCGCCCTTAACTGTCAAATGAAAAGGTGCGCGAGCTTAATATCTCGCACTATCAACTGTTAACTGTCAACTGTCAACTGTTAACTGTCAACTGTTTACCCTGACTTTTCCCTATTTTAACTGATTTCACCTGAGTTTTTACTATAAATCACTGCTGCGGGTCATTTTACTGTTGATTTAAACACCGGATTTTATTCCCATTGTCGGTTGCTTGCTCAGAGGAGAAACTAAATACATCAAGCAAGTTAGTTGAGTCTTTCTCACCCTTGCACTAATTGGAAAACTACAAGGATCAACAAAAATGTCATCAGTTATCAAAGGCACTGACTTCAACGACAACAACACTGTCAACGGCGACGGAAAACTCCACAAATCCTTAGTTGGAGATGATTTTACAATCAACGGTCAAGGTCAAATTCAGATTTCAAATGATACAATCTACGGCTATAAAGGCGATGATATCTTGTCAGGTCGCGGCGGAGATGACATCCTCTACGGTGGCTTCGGCAGCGATAACCTAGATGGCGGCGCGGGTAATGATAAATTATACGGCGAAGCTGGCGAGGATTTCCTGTATGGAGGAGGCGGTGCAGATACACTGTCTGGCGGCCTTCACAACGATTATCTATTCGGAGGAAGCGGCAAAGATTATCTGATTGGCGGGGATGGTAACGATTATCTTGACGGTGCTAATTTTTCGGGTGCTGGTAACGGTATCGGCGGCGGTAGTGAATCCGATTCTCTCGCCGGTGGCGCGGGTGCGGACACATTTGTACTCGGCAATGTTGATAATGTTTACTATCTCGGCACTGGCTATGCTACGATTACCGATTTTAGTTTAGCTGAAGACAAAATCCAGATTAAAGGTAATTTAGCAGACGGCTATTCTCTCAAGGCTGGCGATTGGAACGGCAACAATGTTCAAGATACTGGTATCTTCTACAAGGACAATTTGATTGGGGTTGTGCGCGACAAAAACTTAGCTAATGTTAACCATAATCAAGTATTTTTGTCCGCGCCTCCCATCCCTCAATAGTCTTAATTTTTGCGACGAAAGGGCGGATAAATGAGTTCCGTCCTATATTTTAAAACAGGAGTTTTCTATCATGAAGATTGCGGGCTATCGACCAAAAATCAACAGACTTTTCTGCACAACTGTGACCTTAATTGCAGCTAGCCTCTTAGGAAGTTTGGGAAAGGTTTCCGAGTCCAACAACAACATAGCTTTAGCGGAAGAAACCATCCCCGTTAGCGGTAGCGGTGACGCGCAACTTCAGCCGATTTTGCAATCCCTAACTGAATTTATGCGCTACCGCTGCGTCGGTGCGGCTGTCCTCGGTGTTTCTGTCAAAGGTAAGCCGGTGGGTGTTTGGGGTTTGGGGCGGATGAAAGGCCGATCGACAAATAACTCAAATCCGGCTTGCGGCGACGATATGCAGAGTCCTCTGAGTGCGATCGTACCCGCAGATACCCCCATGCGGATGGGCAGTATCAGCAAGCCTGTTACCTTTGCGATGGTGCGCTGGGCGCTAAAACAGACGGCGCGCGATCGGGCAGGCTTAGACCTGACTGACGAGCAAATCGAAGGAATGAAATTGTTCGATCCGCAGCATTATCCGCCGCTAATTCCCGGTTTGAACAAGCAATATCCAGTAGCAATTATCCCTGAAAAATTGCACGCCTTATTTTCGGGAAAAGTAAAATTTTCCGTGGCAATTAAAGACACTAATTGTGGCAATCTTAACTCGGGGTTTGCAGACAAACAGTGGCAAAACGTCACCCTCGGACACCTGCTATCGCATCGATCGGGACTTCAGCGGAGCGCGCCCAGATACGGCGAAGATATCACCGCAAATTTGCCAGTCCTCCGAAATCTTAAAACCCCAGCCGACTTTAAATCACAAGAGCAGATACTTGTCAATGAATGGGGCAACAAATCTGTCAGTTCCGCTAAAAATCAACTCGGCATCTCTGCTAACGCAGGCTATTTTTTGCCTAGTGCTTCTTTAGAAGAAACTCTGATAGTTTTGGCTGGGCGCTGCCTTCAGTATCCTCTCGGTCAATATCATTATTCTAATACCAGTCCGGCATTTCCTACAATTATATTGCAGCAGGTTGTAGCTTCCGGCAGATATGCTGCTAAAACGGGTAAACTAGAAACTCATCAAGGCTCTGCTTTGGAAGTGTTCTTCAAAACAGAGTTGGGAATTCCTACAACGGCTACCAAGGGAATTTTTATGAGCCAAGGAGTAGAAGATTTTGGCGACCGCGAGCCAGAAAAACGCCACTGGAACGGGCAAAATTACTATGGTAAGGGATGGGATTTGAAGCGACCGCATTGCATTTTGAATGGCAGCTTTTGCGACTTTTCGAGATGGATAAATCCGCAGCCGGGGACGATAAACTGGTCTTGGAATTTAAGCCAAGTTCCTTTTGCCCGCAGAAGCACAGATTTGAGTCCCGGCACTGGTTCGCTGGCTGCGGAAGCTGGAGTTTTTCTCAAATTTATGTCAGAATATTGGGTGGGTGGTTATGAGAATAATCCGCGCATCGGGGAAAAGCGCAATAATGTTTGGAATCGATATACTGCTCATAACGGAGCGCTTGATGGTACTGAGGCTTGGGCAATTCAATTAGGAGGAAATAGTAATCCGAAAGAGTGGAAATTGCCGCCTGTGGATGATAAAGGTCGCATCCTTGATGATTTTGCTAATCTGCAAATGTATGCGGGCATATTGCCGGATGGAGTTGATATTTTTGTGGCGGTGAATCAGAGGGCGGATAAGAAGTGTGTTAATGCTAAAGGTTACAATTGCGGGGATGCTTACGGACTTTTGAATAATTTTATTTTGTACGGTGCTTCTCGGGTAAATTGGAATATGGTTGCACCGAGTGCTGTGGTAAAATAATATTGATATGTCAACCGCAGATGTGAGGCAGATAAACACAGATAAACGCAGACTGTTTCAAAATAGTCTGCAACTTTTGCCAAAAATTTATGGTAAACTTAAGGCTCAACTTAAACCTGAACTTTTGAGCAGCCCGATGAATTTCCGCTTCCGACCGTGTACTTCCATAAGTTCAGTTATAGTAATCGTAGGGTGCGTCGCTATTCTTTAATCTCAAAATTTAATCGACTATCTCAGGGCGACGCACCTAACACATGGGAATCGTGTCAATACGCTTGGGATAAGAGATTCCAACAGGGAAAACCTATGAAAAAGAGATACGGAGATTGCTTCGTTGCTCTCTTCGGACAACCGTTAACTGAACCGTATGGAATCGTGTCAGGTGCGTCGCTGTCAGATTGTCGCTCTTTATGCAAGGATTGTCGATGGCGACGCACCCTACGACTTTTTATTTTGTCGTTTTCACTGGTTCCAGTTTAGGGTAAAATTAAGACTCAACTTAAACCTGCACTTTTGAGCAGCCCGATGAATTTCCGCTTCCGACCGTGTACTTCCATAAGTTCAGCACGATAGGCAGACCACTCTGCATTGCGCCCATTTTTCAAATACGCAGTGTAGGCTTTTTCCAACCACTCAATTGCAATGTCGTACTGGGCTGATTTCATTTGATCTACAATCGATTCTGCACGCCGACAAGCATTGGCGATTACCCAATCGGGGTTATGGAAGATTGCGGCCTCCATGACTTGGTGAACCACTTTTGAGCCGTAGGATGTGTCAACCAGGCCGATCGCATCTTCAATCAGTCCCTCGTGCAGCCAAATATCAACCTGCGCTTCAGTATCACCGTAATTTTTATTAGTTTTGAAGTCTGCCAGGAAATCTGCTTTCAAGGTTGACCAACGCTCTCCTGACAACTTCTGTATTAACAGATAATCTTTCAGGGAAGGTTCTATTTCAAAAATCCTGATTTTCGCCTTTAAAGCAATTTCATTTTCTCCCAATTCAACAGCCAAGTCATTCATAGAGACTGCGAGTTTGTAATTGTCATTACCAGGCAAATCTAAGCCAAGTTGACAAATTATGAGAGCTTCTTTTGAGTATCCGTCTTGTTCTAAAATTTGAACGAGAGCAAAAGCTTCTCCCGAGGATGTCATCTCAGTTGTAGCAGCTTCCACAGCTTCTTCTATTCTGTCCAAACGAGCTAACATGGTCAGATATTGCTGAGTACAGCCTTCTGCTTGGGCTAGGTATAAGTATTCTGCGTCGCGATTTTGGCGATCGAAAATTTGCAATCGAATCAAGGTTAAGTCATGAGCATAATCTGGTGCGTCAACATCCCAAATCCCTTCCCCATTAATGTTTCCTTCCAGTATCTGCTGGAGTGGCGGATAGTCCCAACCTTGGCGTAAAGCTTCCAAGCTCATGCTAAAATCACAATCCCATTCATCGTTCCAACCTTCTAACATCACCTGGAAATCTATTTCTTCTTCAGCAGTTAGCTCAGCAGTCAAAATGGCTTCTGTCCAAGCTTCATCTAAAGCATTAGTTATTTGAGAACTTTCAAAACCATATTCTTCTACGTCATGCCAATCATCAACGCAACCAGACGTAATTGCTTCTAAAATTACTAAAGCATTTTTACCATCTCCGTGTTTGCTAAATTCCTGGGCTTGATCAATCAGCTCTAAAATTTCTTCTGTAATCAGGTCTTCTTCATCATAGTCATATTCATACTCGCAATAATCCTCAGCCTTTCGGAAAATTTCTCGTACTTGTCGCCGAAAGAGAGCAGGATCGATCGCACTGCGGCGCGGTATTTTAGTCGGTTGGTTCGTCGGCGCAGAGATAGCGTTTGAGTTAACGTATTGTGCGATCGCATTTATGAGCAACGGTTCGTTGTCCACTAAATGCTCTACTAACTCATAGATTTGGGCGTCGTTGAGGCTAGAAAGCAAGTCTTCCAGCCTCTCGCCCTGTTCAATTTTTTCTGGTTCTCGCAGACACAAAAACAGCGTAGCGATAATATGTTTGCACCATCCATCGCTATCGTAAGGACAAGTGCAGAATACTCCAGATGTTAATCCGGCATGAGTAAAGGGCAGGCTAACACTGTAGGCTTGAGATTGAGAACCGTATACTGTTGCTTGCACCATATTGCCACGGAGGACGGCGTTAGTAACATTGCCACCGAGATAGTAATCTTCGGCTCGGTTGAGCGATCGCTCAGAACTGTTATTCTTGATGATCGTTTCGCTGAGTTTGGGAATGGGCATGAGACGATGCCTCAAATCATAAGGATTATGCTCGATTTTACTTGAGAAATGCACTTTGTCTACGATTTGATTGCTGAGACCTAGGATTTTGCCATAAATTGTAATAATTGGGAAGCCAGAACGGGCGGTTTAAACTGCCGTATTATCCGATATAAATCGTATTAAAATATATGCTTGACCAAGAATTTCAAAGGTGGTACAAGCCCCCGCATTTATCCGTGGAATCAATCCAAAATCTAAAATCTAAAATCCTCAAGCCCCCGCATTTATCCGTGGGGTCAATCTAAAATCTAAAATCTAAAATCTAAAATTGGTTGACTGAGTGAGACGATCGCAATCCAAAAAACACTTTTGTAAAACAGCAATTTTCCATTCTATTTGAGATTAACTTCAAATCAAGAAGTATGTGCTAAAATCAAGGTGGCAATTTTTCGGACAAAAATTATGCAATCAACTACTAAAAACCTCATAGGAAAAGTTATAACAACGCTAGCGATTCAAAATCTGATAGATCAGGCTGATGCCGAACGAGGCATGATTCCAGTAGAGCAAATCAGGTATGTTACTCTAGAAAATGTTTTGGTGGATACGGGCGCGACAACTTTGTGTTTGCCGAAAGATGTCATTGCGAGACTGGGTTTGAAAATTCTTAAGCAAGTGGTTGTTGAAACTGCAACTGGCATTAGCGAGGCGAGGATTTTTCAAGATGCTAAAATTTCTCTGTGCGGGCGCGAAGGCACTTTTGAGTGTTTAGAATTACCAGAGGGGAAAACTCCACTGTTAGGTGTAATTCCAATGGAAGCGCTGGGAATTGAAGTGGATTTGAAGCATCAAAGTTTGAAGGTTTTGCCCGACGGGCCGACGGAAACATATTTGACAATTCTTTAAGGTTAATCTTAATTGAGGAGAAGTAAACATTATGCAATCTACTGTGCAAACAGCAGCGGGCATTAAAACTGAACCCTCAACTGTCAACTGTCAACTGTCAACTGTCAACTGTTTAAGATTCTTTGATATTCTTGAGTTTGGATGCCAGCTATTCCAAAGGCAGCGCTAAGATGGTTAAGCACTGTTTTGCACTACTCTCATGTCCCAACGCGCCAAAACCTCAAAAAGTCAGCCAAGTGCATCCCACAACGGGCATAATGTGACGACTTCTAACTCCAACAGCCAAAATACGATTCGGATTCGCGGTGCGAGACAGCACAACCTTAAGAATATCGATTTGGAATTGCCGCGCGATCGACTGATCGTGTTTACTGGCGTTTCCGGTTCCGGTAAGTCTTCCCTGGCTTTCGATACAATTTTTGCCGAGGGACAGCGCCGCTACGTGGAGTCTCTCAGCGCCTACGCCCGCCAGTTTTTGGGACAGTTGGACAAGCCGGATGTGGATGCGATCGAGGGGTTGAGCCCTGCTATTTCGATCGACCAAAAGTCAACTTCTCACAACCCGCGATCGACTGTCGGCACTGTTACAGAAATTTACGATTATCTCAGATTACTCTACGGCAGAGCTGGCGAACCGCACTGTCCGATTTGCGATCGCTGCATTGCGCCGCAGACAATTGATGAAATGTGCGATCGAGTCATGGCTCTTCCCGACGGTACTCGCTTTCACTTGCTAGCGCCTGTGGTACGCGGAAAAAAAGGCACTCACCGCAAATTGCTGTCGAGTTTAGCTTCCGAAGGATTTATTCGGGTGAAAGTTAACGGAGAAATTTTAGAACTTTCGGAAAATATCGAATTAGATAAAAATCATACGCATAACATCGAGATAGTTGTTGACAGGTTAGTTAAAAAACCTGGTTTAGAAGAACGTTTAGTGGATTCTCTCTCGACTTGTTTGCGCCATTCTGAGGGAATTGCGATCGTCGAAGAGTTACCTGCTGACGAAAATTCCGAACCAGCAAATGGGCCGATCGTCTTTTCGGAAAACTTTGCTTGTCCCGAACACGGCGCGGTAATGGAAGAACTTTCGCCCCGGTTGTTTTCGTTTAATTCGCCCTACGGCGCGTGCCCAAACTGCCACGGTTTGGGGAGTTTGCGAACTTTTGCGCCCGAGTTGGTGATTCCCGACGAGAAAGCGCCTCTTTATTGTGCGATCGCCCCTTGGTCAGACAAAGACAACTCCTATTATCTCTCTTTGCTGTGCAGTGTTGCTGATGCTTGCGGGTTTGATATCGATACTCCTTGGTTCCGCTTGAGGCCCGAACACCAGCGGGTGATTTTGTATGGTAACGAGTCAAAACAAACCGCAGACAGCAAGAAACGAGACAGCAACACCAGCGATTTGAGGAGAGATTTTAAAGGTGTAATTTCCATGTTGCAGCGCCAGTACGACGATACTGGGTCTGATTTGATCAAACAGAAACTGGAACAGTATCGGGTCGATCGCTCTTGCGACGTGTGTCAGGGTAAGCGGTTGAAGCCAGAGGCGCTGTCGGTACGGTTGGGACAGTATGGCATTGTCGATTTAACGGGAATTTCGATTCGCGACTGTCGCGAACGAGTCAATAATTTGGGATTGAGCGATCGGCAATTCCAAATATCCGATTTAGCTCTGAGAGAAATCAAAGCAAGGCTGCAATTTTTGCTCGATGTCGGGTTAGATTACCTGACATTAGACCGTGCAGCAATGACACTTTCCGGCGGAGAAGCCCAGCGAATTCGCCTCGCCACTCAAATCGGTTCTGGTTTGACCGGCGTCCTCTACGTTTTAGACGAACCCAGCATCGGACTGCACCAAAGAGACAACTTTAGGTTGCTGCAAACCCTAACAAAGTTGCGCGATTTAGGCAATACTTTGATTGTGGTAGAACACGATGAAGAAACTATGCGTGCCGCCGACCACATTGTCGATATCGGCCCCGGCGCAGGCGTTCACGGCGGCAAAATCATCTCGCAAGGAAGCTTAGAAAACTTGCTGGCGGCCGAAGAATCTTTGACTGGTGCTTATCTGTCAGGAAAACGAGTAATTGAAACTCCCAATGAAAGAAGAAAAGGCAACGGTAAAGCTCTCTCGATCAAAAATGCGACCCGCAACAACTTAAAAAACGTCGATGTGGAAATTCCACTGGGAAAACTCGTCTGCGTGACAGGCGTTTCCGGTTCAGGAAAATCAACTTTAATCAACGAATTGTTGTATCCGTCACTGCAACACTATCTGACTAAAAAAGTTCCTTTGCCGCCCGATATGGACGCCCTAAAAACCAAGGGCGAACGTTCTCTAGAGGATGTAGTTGATAAGGTAATTGTAATAGATCAATCTCCCATCGGCCGCACTCCACGTTCCAATCCTGCTACTTACACCGGAGTCTTTGATGTGATTCGAGATTTGTTTTGCGAAACCATTGAAGCGAAGACAAGAGGTTACAAAGCCGGACAGTTTTCTTTTAACGTGAAAGGTGGAAGGTGCGAAGCTTGCGGCGGTCAAGGAGTGAACGTAATTTCGATGAATTTTCTGCCGGATGTTTACGTGCAGTGCGAAGTTTGTAAGGGCGCGCGGTACAACAGGGAAACGCTGCAAGTGAAGTATAAAGGCAAGTCAATTTCTGATGTTTTGAACATGACTGTTGAGGAAGCTTTGGAGATGTTTAAAAATATTCCCAGGGCGGCCATGAGACTACAAACTTTGCTTGATGTTGGCTTGGGTTACATTCAGTTAGGACAGCCCGCACCGACGCTTTCTGGGGGCGAAGCGCAGCGCGTGAAGTTGGCAACTGAACTGTCGCGCCGCGCTACTGGGAAGACGTTGTATTTGATTGATGAACCGACGACTGGCTTGTCGTTTTATGACGTTCACCATTTGTTAAATGTGCTGCAAAGATTGGTGGATAAGGGGAATTCAATTTTGGTCATCGAACACAATTTGGATGTGATTCGGTGCTGCGATTGGGCGATCGATTTAGGCCCGGAAGGAGGAGATAAGGGAGGAGAAATTATTGTGGCGGGAACGCCGGAGGAGGTGGCGGCAAATCCGAGGTCTTATACTGGCAAGTATTTGCAAGCTGTTTTGCAGCAGCATCCATTAGGGAGTGGTGTAGATAAGACGGCGATTGAAATCGCTCCTATACAAACAAAACCCGCCTCCGCGGGTTGAATATCGGGCGGTTAAAGTCCGATCGTAGGGTGCGTCGCCATGTTTAATCTCTAGCATTCAATCGCAAGTATCATGGCGACGCACCTTACAAATGAGTGAAGCAAGCAAGCCCCCAAATTATTGTGTAGGACGATTTTTGCTCTCATGGTATAAGTTAGGCTAATTTAAATACTGAACATTTTCCGGTACAGAACTAAAAAATTTCCATTCTCCATTTGATTTGCGTAACGTATGTAATATTACCATCCTATTATCTCTGAAAGATTGCCCCTCAATCTTTGTGGTTGTTTGTTCGATTCTTACTTGTGCTTCGTTTCCTGAAATTGCCAAAATTTCAATTTTTGTTGGTTCGTACTTTAACTGTCTTTTGAATACTTCTGAAATTGTACTCTTTGTTAGTTGAAAACCAGGAGAGGTTGGATCTATTGTCGCCATATAGGCTTCAGGATTTCTTTCGTTCAAAGCTTTGAACTGTTGCTGAATTGATAATTTTATTGCTGCTTGCTCGCTGCTGTTATCAGCTAGAATCTCTGTTGAAGTTGTGAGTCTAGGTGCCGTTAATTGATTGTTGCTGAGTTTCGAGTTACTGTTAGGCACTTTTTCCGAGTCAATGTTGGTGGTATAACTGCTAAGGAATAACCCTAAGACAACGGTAGGCAATGCTTTATTTAAAAGTTGAACATTATTCAAGAGTGACATGATAAATATAGCCTATAAATTTCTAATGCTAGGCTATCATCTACAGCAACCAGTGTCAATTTTAATTAGTTAACTATCTTGAATTGTGGGAGACATTGCCATATTTTGTGCTTGTTTTTGCATGAATTCAATGTCCGATCGCAACCAAGTGCGCGGCCCACTGCATTGATGAGCAATTAACAGCCCCCACAGTCCTTTTTTCGTTAAAATTGGCACAGATAAATTCGCGCGCACCTTCATGCTGTGCAGAAACTCTCGGTGACATTGGTGAATTGGCTCTGTTTCAATATCTGTAATTGCTCTGACTCGGCCCGCTTCATACAAAGCAGCGTATTCGCCGTTGAAACACTCGTCTGGCCCGGTTGATCCCAAGATTGAGAGTTCGATCGCACTTAGCATCTCACAAGTCACTCGCCCTTGCCACTTCCGGTAAAAATAATACAGCACGGCGCGATCGCTCTGCAAAACTTCTCGAATCTCGTAGAGGGACTTTTCGATTAATACGTCGCGGTTGAGACGTTCTGTCAAGCGGTTTACAATGTTTTGCAGGCGATCGCCAGACATGGTATTAACTCCTTTTATGCCTCGTGGACTCAACAGTTATCTATTCTTTAACCTATTATTTGACTGGCACTCTCATCAATTATCCAACTGTTGTGGTTGTAGCTGCTCGATAGCTAGAAAATGAGTGCTTTTTGGCTTAACGGTTTTCGGTATGCAAACTACATTATACTAATATTTTAACTTCGAGAGCAATTTTTGCCGAAAAACTACAGGTGAGATGCCTGTTCCACACATACCTACAGGCGAGACGCCTGTTCCACAAAGGAATAACAAAAGCATGATAGTCCTCACTGATTCTTGAATTCTTCAATTCTAAAATCTAAAATCGTCTAACTGCTAGGATATCTTTATAGCTATAGGAAATATCATGTCTGTCGTAGAAGCTGCTTGGAAACACGAATTTATTACTACAAATAACATCAAACTGCACTATGTGACTCAAGGCTCTGGGCCGCTGATGCTGATGCTGCACGGATTTCCTGAATTCTGGTATTCTTGGCGCCATCAAATCCCGGAATTTGCATCAGATTATCAAGTTGTGGCTGTGGATCTCAGAGGTTACAACGACAGCGACAAACCCAAAGATAAATCAGCTTACGTGATGGCGGAGTTTGTGCAAGATGTCAAGGGAGTTATTCAGGGTTTGGGATACGAAAGTTGCGTCTTAGTTAGCCACGATTGGGGAGGGGCGATCGCCTGGAGTTTTGCTTATGCTTATCCTGAGATGGTGGATAAATTAATTGTGATGAATATACCGCATCCCGCAAAGTTTGCTGAAGGGTTGCGTACTCGCCAACAATTGCTCAAAAGTTGGTACATCTTTTTATTTCAGTTGCCATTTTTGCCGGAATTTTTAATTAAGTTGGGCGACTATCGGGCGATCGATCGCGCTTTACGAGGCATGGCAGTTGACAAAAGCACCTTTACCCCATTCGATATCCAAGCTTACAAAGATGCGGCTGCCAAACCTGGCGCTCTGACTGCTACTATCAATTATTACCGGAATATTGCTCGCGGATTTGTCGATCGCCCGCATTGGGATGTCCTCGAAGTTCCGACGCTGATGATTTGGGGCGAAAACGATCGCGCCCTCGGCAAAGAGTTAACCTACGATACCGCAGATTATGTGCGGCATTTTCAGATTCAGTATATTCCCAATTGCAGCCACTGGGTGCAACAGGAAAAGCCGCAGTTAGTGAATCGGTACATGAGAGATTTTTTGGCAAGCAAAGCTGTTTGAGCAAATGTGCAGTTTGATTCGCTACAAGCGGCGATAGCAAACATATTTTAAACAAAAAAATGGTTTGCAATTAGGACTGAAGTCCTGACTACAAACATTTTTTATTATGAGCTATTCAACGAAGATTATCTTAAATTTATGTAACCGATCGCCCTGGCCTAAAGCATCTTTGAGGAAGCTGATCAAGCTCTGTCTGGTCAAAAATTCTGTCGCCAGCAAGGAAACAAATCCGATCATCGCAAAACGTCCGTTAACTTTCTCGGCGTACTTGGTAAACCCAGTGCTGACTGTCGTGTCTACATACATCTTAGGCTCGACTGCGAAGTTGTTCAGCAGGCCTTGGTCGTCAATCACAAGTTTAGGTGAGCTCATTTGTTTTTCCTGATTGCTTTATGTAAATAAATGTAACAAATTATTAACTTATATTACATTGACTGGAATCGGGAAATTCGGTGATCCTTGTCACAAAAAATCGGATTAGTGATCCTAAAAGTATGATAACGATTATCATTGTATTCATGAGTCAATCTACAATCACCGCCGTAGCGGGCCCGCCCGGAAGCGGCAAAACTACCTGGATTCGACAGCAGCTAGCAGCGGAGACAGCACCCGTGCTGTATTTCTGCCCCGGAAGCGGCAATGTGCCGATCGACCAAACCTGCATCGCCGCCGAATTTAGCCAAATCAAAACCCTGACAGACGGCGAAGAGTCCCTACTCGCCAAACACCTAGAAAACGGCGTTTCAGCCTACATCGAACTGGGATTTCACCTGCAACTGACAACGCTAGAAAACCTGCTCCAAGCCTTCCCCAGTCGCCGGATCAGCGTAGTGCCCCCGGAAATCAAAGACACCGAATGGCATCAGTGGGGCGATGTAATTGTAGAAGGAATAGCCGTCAGCGGGGAAGTGGACAAACTATCGATTTGGCGTAGCCCCGCCAGCGGCCAAGTCCTCGATCCAGCCAGCCTCGATCTGTTTTGGTACGAAGAAATGACCCAAGGAGCCTACGGCAAAGTTCACAGAGCCAAAGGCATCTTTGACATAGCCGACGGGCGATCGTTCTACTTCGACTTCGCCGCTAAATTTCAAGAAACCGCCCACGAAGAATTGCAAATTCCCCGCTGGCTCGAAGGCCGTCCCCAAAGATTTAGCGGCATAGAAATAGTCGGCGAAAATCTCGACAAAACAGCATTAGGACAAACCCTAGAAGATTGCTGTCTGTCCGAAGCAGTCATGTTGAATTACCAGCAACAAGTCAAAGAATCACTATTATTAGGAGAAGAAGAAACATCATGAAAATAGCAGTTATATCTTGCATTCACGGCAACTACGAAGCCTTAAATGCAGTTTTATCAGATATTGACGAACAACAAGCAGACAAAATCTTTTGTCTCGGAGATTTAGTCGGTTATGGGCCGAATCCCCACGCAGTAGTACAAATGATTCGATCCCTCGACATTCCCACTTGCATCGGCTGTTGGGATGAAGATATAGTCGAAGGATTGAACTCCTGCGAATGCAGCTATCCCTCAGCTTTAGCTGAAAAAAGAGGGAAGTTAGCCCACGAATGGACTAACAATCAAATCTTCCCAGAAACGCGGGAATATTTAGCCACTTTGCCACATAGTTTGCGAGAAGACAATATGTGTTTTGTTCACGGCAGCCCTCACAGCAATCATGAATATTTACTGCCGACAATGGATGCTTTTTCTGCCTTAGAGCGGGTATTCTCGGCGGGTGCTGACGTGCTGTTTTGTGGTCACACTCATGTACCCTACGTTCGCACTTTAGATGCTGGAAATATGCAAGTTCGAGTCAGCGGGCCGAGCATTGAAGGAGACAAAAATTTAAGTTTCAATGCTCCTTTAAAGCGGATTGTAAATGTTGGTTCTGTAGGAGAACCGCGCCACGGAAGACCCAATGCTACCTACGTGATTTACGATGTTGACGCGCAACAGGTAACATTGCGAGAAGTAGAATATGACTATCAGGCTACTTGCGCTGCAATTATTGAAAAAGGTTTGCCACCGATTTTTGCATGGCGTTTGGCTAGAGGTTTGGAATATGCCGAAAGAGCTGATGATCCTACTCATGTTTGTGAGAGGTAGTTAAACAGTTGACAGTTGACAGTTGACAGTTGACAGTTCAATGCAACCGGAAACGATATAAATCGGTGGTTGAAACCGCTCCTTGCAATTGTTTGTAGTAAGGACTTTAGTCCTAATTGACTAAAATTCACAGATAGAGGACTGAAGTCCTTACTACGAACCTAGAAGAGGACTGAAGTCGTTACTACGAACCTAATCTTCGGAAATATAAACAATGAAAAATTGGGCAATACTAACAGGAATCGAAGGAAATTTAGCTGCTTATGAAGCTGTACTAGCTGACATAAAACGCCTGAAAATTCGCGTTGACGAATTATATATCTTGGGCGATTTAGTCGGGCCGAATCCTGAGTGCGAAAAATTAGTGCAGCGAGTTCGATCGCCCAAACGAGGAGAAATCGAACCTCAAATCTGTATCGGGTGGTGGGAAGAACAGTGTTTTAACCTGCACGGAGTGGGTTCTAGCCCTGATGCGACAGAACTCCGAGAAAAATACGGTGCAGACACGATTAAGTTGCTCTGGGATTCTGTTAGCCGGAAAACTGTAGAGTGGTTGCGCTCTTTGAACTTTGGTTTTCATGAATTGGATTGTTTGTTGATTCACGGGAGTACCGTTAGCGCGTCTGATGAGCTTACCCCGGAGACTCCGCCGCCTGTGATGCTCGATCGCGTAATCCGCGCTGATGTTAATACTTTGTTTTGCGGGCGATTCCCTACGGGATAGCTTCGCTTCACGGGCTTAGCATTTGAGTATCAATTACAGCAAACTATTATCAATAACTCTGTCCAGACTCTTGACTCTCAAGAGCCGCCCTCAACGGTCTCTGCGACCCCGCGGCGGGTGGTTGGAGTGGGGAATGTTGGTAGGTTGCCCGATCGGGCAACCTATACTCTTTACGACCCCGACACGGATATTGTGAAGTTCAGAAACCTCTCCTACAGCAGGCGCAAAGGGTTTGGGGCTTAGCATTCCCCTGGATCGATGCTGACAAAAATTCCTAGAACTTACGCACTCGATCGCCAGAGAAACCGGGTTTCTTTGATTTTTCCGACCTGATTTCCGCGGGAGTTAGTTGACATAAATTATCAATTACTTTAAACTGCATATTGTATTCAAAGTAGCGGTGAATCCCATGACTCTTTCCACCTACACTCCAGGCTTGTACGCTAGTTTCAAACACCAGACTTATACCCACCGTCAGTTAGTGCCCGTGCCGTCTAAAGGCTTGCTGCGAATAGAACGGGGAGCTGTCCGAACCGTGACTTGGAGCGACCAGGGGACAGCAATCACGCTGGGATATTGGGGAGTTGGGGACGTGATCGGTCAGCCGCTGTCAGGTGTCGAACCTTATCAAATTGAGTGCAAGACTCATGTAGAAATTAGCTACATTCCTGCCAATTTGTGCGATCGATCGTTAGATGAAATTTTCAAACACATCCAGCAAACTCAAGCATTATTCTACATACTTCGCACCGAATCTCTGCGCGATCGACTGCTGCAACTATTGGTTTGGTTGGGACAAAAATTTGGTCGCGAAGTCGCACAAGGAGTGTTAATTGATTTGAGATTGACTCACCAGGAGCTTTCCGAAGCTATTGGAATTACGCGGATTACGGTAACGCGGCTGATGGGGAGGCTGGAAGAAGAGGGATTTATCGATCGCACTCGCCCTCAATACATTGTCTTAACTTCCCGTTTGTAACATGGGATTTGTCTGGAAAAGGTATGACAGTCAAGTGTTTATGAGTCATCAGCTACCTGAGCAATAATTTTAGGGCTTGCGCTTAAAGCACATCTGAGGTACTATGATAATGATTATCATGTTCAATCAGTGCAATACAGGCGATCGCACCTAAATTTTGGCTAGGAAGTGCTATCCACAAGAGCTTTGGGATACTTAGCAGCTTTCTGAACTAACAGCAGGGCCTCTACAATTAATCAACGAGGGAAAATGACTAATCTCACTGTACAAACCCCAGATTTAATTTCCGATTTTCCCAAGAGAGGGATGCCAGTAACTATAATTACCGGCTTTCTAGGCAGTGGCAAAACCACTTTACTCAATCAAATCCTCAAAAATCGTCAAGATTTAAAAGTAGCAGTTTTAGTTAACGAATTTGGCGATATCAACATCGATTCACAGCTTTTAATTTCTACCGAAGATGACATGGTAGAACTCAGCAACGGCTGTATTTGTTGTACCATCAACGAAGGCTTAGTTGATGCAGTATACCGAGTTTTAGAGCGGGAAGACCGTATCGATTGCATGGTAATTGAAACCACCGGAGTTGCCGATCCGCTGCCGATTATATTGACCTTTCTCGGCACGGAATTGCGTGATTTCACCAGTCTAGATTCTGTACTCACTGTAATCGATAGCGAAACATTCACCACCGATCATTTTGACAGCGAAGCAGCTTTAAAACAAGTAGCATTTGCAGATATCGTGCTGATGAACAAAACCGATTTAGCTCCTTCAGAAAAAGTAGAAGAATTAGAAGCTTACATTCGCACAATCAAGGAAGGAGCGAGAATTTTACACTCTGAATATGGTGAA